>CAXUOL010000297.1:0-7910 GCA_964252435.1 uncultured Nostoc sp. | reverse complement strand
GAATTAATTAACCGATTAGTCCAGGATTTGACAGGAGAACTAGACGAAGTACATCCAATTGAATTACAAATAGTCGGTGCTCAACTACAAATAGAAAACATTACCACACTTGCAGAATATAAGCTTTGTGGTGGCTCGGCAAAATTGGTGGAACGCTGGTTGGGGGAAGTTATCAAAGACTGCGGTCAAGAAAACGAAGAGTTAAGTTGGAAATTATTATTTGAGTTAACAGATGAAAAGGGGACGCGACCTTTAAAAACTAAAGCTGATTTAGCGGCTGCATTAGTTAATAATTATGATATAGATACAATATCAAGCTTTGACAAAGTTGGAGAACTGATCTTAGAAATATTGGTAGGTTCAGGCTTGGTATTGCGAGTTAGAGAAGAGTTAGGCGATCGCTACCAGTTGGTTCACGATTATTTAGTTGAACCAATTCGCCAAAAGAACAACTATGGTATGCTCGCCGAATTAGAAAAAATCAAACTTGAAAAAACTAGAGCCGAAGCAGCCCAACAACTTAGTCAAAAGCAACTCAATTTGGTATTGCAACGACGACTGCGGGAAGCACGGATAGCAGGTGCAATCCTAGCAATTATGGGGGGAACAATAGCAGCGTTATGGTGGCAAGCCGACTTACAAAAAAGAGCAGCAGTCCGTCAAACTCTACGAGCTGAAAGCAGTGAAACCAACTTGAAAATTAGTGGAATCACTGCTGCTAGCGAAGCTTTGTTTGCCTCTAATAAAGAATTTGATGCCCTATTAGAAGGTTTGCGGGCTTGGAGAGGACTTAAACAAGCAGAGATCGTGCAGCCAGATACCCGAATGCGGGTAGTGACAGCCTTGCAACAAGCAGTTTATGGGGTAACGGAGGTTAACCGCCTGGAAGGGCACACCGATGTTGTCTGGGGAGTAACTTTCAGCCCGGATGGTCAGTTGCTAGCATCAGGTAGCCTAGATCAAACGGTGAAACTTTGGCGTCCTGATGGAACCTTACTCCAAACCCTCAAAGGTCACACTGATGCTGTTAATTGTGTAAGTTTCAGCCCTGATGGTCAAACCCTAGCGTCGGCCAGCCTCGATAAAACAGTGCAAATCTGGCACAAAAACTCGGTTACAGGTGAATTTGACCCCAAGCCATATAAAACCTTGAAAGGTTACGATGATTGGGTTTATAGCGTTAATTTTAGTCCTGATGGCGAATTGTTAGCTACTGGCAGTAAGGATACAACCGTAAAACTCTGGCGCAAAGACGGTAGCTTAGTAAAAATACTGAGAGGACATCAAGGGTCAGTTAACTGGGTAAACTTCAGTCCTGATGGTCAATTCATTGCCTCGTCCAGCGACGACAAGACAGTGAAAATCTGGCGACGGGACGGTAGCCTTGTTACAACTTTGCAGGGACATCTAAAAGGTGTGACTGTAGCTGTTTTCAGCCCAGACGGTAAATTATTAGCGTCAACAGGTCTAGATAAAACAGTGAAACTTTGGCAAAGGGAAAGTAACAGTACTAAAGACGGTTTTGACTTTCGTCTTTACAAAACTTTACGGCAGCATAGCAAAACAGTGTGGAGTTTGAGCTTTAGTTCCGATAGTAAAAAGTTAGCTTCCGCAGGTGAAGACAAAACCATAAACCTCTGGAGTATTACTGGTACTTTACTCAAAACCTTCAAAGGACACAGCGATTATGTTGTCAGTTTAGCTTTCAGTCCAAATAACAAATTGCTAGCCTCAGGAAGTTACGACAAAAGCGTGAAACTATGGAGTTTAGATGCGCCAACACCGTCTATTCTTCAAGGGCATCGGAAGCGAGTTTTGAGCGTTGCTTGGAGTCCCGATGGCCGGATGCTAGCTTCTGGTAGTCGCGATCGCACTGTAAAACTTTGGCAACGATACACCAGTAGTGGCGAGGTTAAAACCCGACTTTACAAAACTTTAGTGGGGCATACAAATGAAGTTACTAGTGTCAGTTTTGACCCCAAAGGTGAAATGCTGGCTTCAGGAAGTTTTGACAAAACAGTGAAACTTTGGCGGTTGGACGGTACTTTAATCATGACTCTCCACGGGCATAGCAATAGTGTGATGAGCGTGAATTTCAGTCCTGATGGTCAGTTTTTGGCATCAGCTAGCAAAGATAAAACAGTGAAACTTTGGAACCGTGAGGGCAAGTTGCTCAAAACCTTAGTGGGGCATCAGGATTCGGTAAATAGCGTAAACTTCAGCCACAATAGTCAAGTTTTAGCCTCTGCCAGTGATGACCAAACTGTTAAACTTTGGCAACAGGATGGTACATTGTTAAAAACTTTCTCACCCCATGACAGCAGGGTGACAGGTATCAGCTTTAGTCCAACTGATGAGTTACTGGCTTCTGCCAGCTGGGATAACACCGTAAAACTGTGGCGACGGGATGGGACGTTATTAAAAACCTTATTAAAAGGGTACAGCGATAGCGTCAATGCCGTGACTTTTAGCCCCAATGGTGAATCACTCGCCGCCGCCAGTTGGGACAGTACAGTGAAACTCTGGAGTCCTGAAGGCAAGTTAATTAAAAGTCTTAATGGGCATCGCGCTGGGGTATTAAGTGTCAGTTTTAGCCCAGATGGTCAAACACTAGCATCAGCCAGTGCTGACGGGGAGATAATTCTGTGGAATTTAAATCTTGATGATCTGCTTGTTCGTGGTTGCGACTGGGTGGGCGATTACCTTAAGCACAACCACAATCTTGAGGAGCGCGATCGCCTTCTTTGTGATGGCATAACCCGGACAAATCCTTTTTAATTACGAATTACGAACTTGTGCCGAGCGAAGTCGAGGTATGAGGTATTACGAATTACGAATTAGGTTAAAGCCTCAATGAGCAACCGCTCTTGGTTTAGCGGTTGATGAGGCGATCGGAGTTATTAATTCAGAGCTACAAATAAATTTCGAGCTAATCAGCCGCATGAGCGCTCGCTCTCCAAAAGTTCATGGCTATTTTCTTCGGAAGCCTCTTGTGGCAAATTCGCTAAAAAGGCTTGTAGCCTCATGCGCTCAATATAAGGCCAGCCTCCCTCAGACTCAATATCTTTCAGCAGTGAGTAAAGTTGGCGGCGGTTAACAGGCAAACTCTCTTGAAAAACCCCATCCCGGATCTCTCGGTGTAACTGCTCTAATTGCCGCAGCAAAGCCAAAAGAGCTACAGTATCGCCTTCACAAGCTGTAGTGGCATCATACACTACAGTTGCGATCGCTTGCAGTTTACCAGACAACTTCTCTAATTCGATATTTTTGCGATCGTTCATCCCACCCTTTCCCTATAAATGAGGTCAACTCAAATTTACCGGAGATTTTTAATTTTCCATAGTTTGTCAGTTGTTTCCCTATCACTGCATTTCCTCATTTGCCTTAGTTAGGGGTGAATATAACTAGATTTGTATCTTTATCAAAAGCAATTGCGATCGCTCCAAAAAGAGCGTAGTAACCTTTAGCATAGGCTCTACAGAAGCTAGATGCGATCGGGATGAGACTTTCTTGGATTTTGAGAACTTTGATTTTGAGTTAAAAAAAATCGTATGATCTGGCTGATTTACCCATCAAACAATGGGCTGTATGTAGTGGCGTCACATACATGATACAAAAAGACTTGGGCGACGCCGCTTTTGCCATCAGCAAAAGCAAAGTGCGAAGCAAACACCCCTCGCACTCTTCGAGGCAAGCATTTATGCTGCTCTGTGTGAGGCTTACTCATCCATCCGCCCAACTTTAACAAATGCCACCAACAGTAAAACTGCTGGTTTTTTGCTCCCCTAGTGACACACATCCACAACGGATGCAGTGTGCTACTTAGTCTGGGGTTTATACCCCAAGCTCAAGAGAGCGACACGTTTAACTACGTTTAGCAACAGAAAAGTTTGAGCAACGGCTGACAACCTAGACACTCGAACACTTGCTTCAACTGTTTTAATCAGAGCAAAGCCGTGTCCGAACGAAGGTAGCTTTTCGCAGAGTAGCGGCTTCTCATCAGAGATCAAAGCTTCGATGCAGTTTTACAACTTAGATATTAATTTTTGAGATTGAGGTTGACCATGAGGTATCGCGCTTTAATTGTTGCATTCTTGGCTTTGTGCCTGGGGCTAATAACCGCTTGTAGTGATGCTCCTGCTAGCAGTAGTGGTAGAGATGTACTCACTTACGATCAAATTCGCGGCACTGGCTTGGCTAACAAATGCCCCCAACTAGCAGAAACAAGCCGTGGTTCCATTCCCATTGATTCTAGCCAGTCTTATACCATCAAAGAACTTTGCTTGGAACCAACTAGCTTCTTCATCAAAGAAGAACCTGCTAATAAACGCCAAGAAGCAGAATTTGTTGCCGGCAAATTGTTGACCAGATACACTTCCACCATTGACCAGGTGCAAGGTAATCTAAAAATCAACGCAGATAATAGCCTGACCTTTAAAGAAACTGATGGTCTGGACTTCCAAGCCATCACTGTACAACTACCTGGTGGTGAGCGAGTACCTTTTCTCTTCACCATCAAAAACTTGGTTGCTCAGAGCCAACCAAGCTTGACCAGTATTAACACCTCTACGGACTTTGAAGGCAGCTTTAAAGTTCCTTCCTATCGTGGTGCTGCCTTCCTAGATCCCAAAGGTCGTGGTGTCGTTAGTGGCTACGATAATGCTGTGGCTCTCCCCGCCCAAGCAGATGATGAAGAACTTACCCGCACTAACGTCAAGCGTGCTGAAAATCTCAATGGCAAGATTTCTCTGCAAATCGCTAAAATAGACAGTTCTAGCGGTGAAATAGCTGGCACTTTCGAGAGCGAACAGCCATCTGATACAGATTTAGGTGCTGGCGAACCTAAAGAAGTCAAGATTCGTGGTCTATTTTATGGACGGGTTGAATCGACTCGTGGCTAAATCCTCGAAAGTAAGGCAACTGACTGGCACTCAAAACGACAATTCTGTAAGTATCAGACTTGATCGCAAAAGTTAACCTATCTACCCTCTTTAAAAAAGAGGGTAGATAGATTTTTTACAAAAATCGGGAAAAGAAGTTAAGTCTGAGTAAAATTGGGTGCAAAATAGCCCTGGCAATTGGGAAAATTTTTATCCCTCAGTCTTATGGGTCACTTGATTCACCTCTTTAACCTTTTCCCTTTCATTAAAACACTATAGACTTAAGTACAAAAAAGGGTGAGATGCCCTTTTTTTATTGGTTTGCGTAAATATACATAAGATTTTTTTTAAATTATTAGTAATTTTTAATTATTGGATAAATTTTCGTTGAAAGAGTACGTAATTTCACTGTAAATCTAACTTTTGCTTATTAAACAAAAGCTCAACTACTGTTGTTTTGTTTCTCTAAATTAACTTCATCATTAATTAGTTCAAGTTAAGTACAATCTCGGTTTGATATTTAGTGATTAATTTTATATTTTATTTCTATGTGGTTCTAAAAAAGCTACAGGTCATACCAAAGATAAATAACCAACTAAATAGCGGTTTCGCTCATTTAAATTTTGCTCGATTGTCAAGTAACCTATGGAGTTTTGATAGAAAATCTTTATTATCTACCATAGCAAATACTTAGGAAATATAGCGCAAGATTTCCTTTAATATCGTGCGATCGCAGCTGAATTTAAAAAGCGAATAATTGATTCTTTATTTGCTCAATAAACCCGGTGCTATGCCTACCACAGTCACCAATGAACTAAAGCACGAAATTTGGCAGTTGTTGCGAGAATATCAGCAATCTCCGTCAGAAAATATCCGCAATCAACTGGTAAAACTCAATTTTGGACTTGTGAGAAAAGAAGCTCACTATTGGACAAATCAATGTCATGAAACCTACGATGATTTGCTCCAGGTTGGATGTTTGGGTTTAATCAGAGCTATTGAAAGATTTGAAATTTCCAAGGGACATGCCTTCAGTTCCTACGCTCTTCCCTATATTCGGGGTGAAATTCAACACTATCTCCGAGATAAAGGTGTCACCGTGCGAATTCCTCGGAGATGGTTAGCGCTCCAACAGCAAGCAATAGGAGTATCACGTTCTTGGCGTGAAAAACACAATCGTCAACCAACCGACTCGGAATTAGCAGCAGCACTGGAAATTTCTCCAAACGAATGGCAAGAAATTAAATTAGCATGGGTCAATCGCGCTCCCTTGAGTCTTGATGTGCCAATCCAAGATGGAGAAGAAGGTTCTACCTGCTTGGGAGAATTGGTTCCAGATCCTCACTATCGCAGCTTTCAACTGGCACAAGAAGACCAACTTCGCTTACAACAAGCGTTGGTTCAGCTAGAAAAACGCACCCGCGATGTCTTGGAATGTGTGTTTTTACAAGATTTGACCCAAAAACAAGTTGCAGAACATCTGGGCATCAGTGTAGTAACGGTTTCCCGTAGAGTCAAGAAAGGACTGGATTTGATGAAAGAGCTTATGGGTGTGGCAGAAGATTGACTGCAAACAAACACAAAACCGCAGTTATACTGGGTATACAGTGCTAAAAATCACCCTTAAAATGTAAAAAATTAGGTTATAAAGGGAACATACTTTGCCTTTGATCCAAATTTTAGGCATGTTGATTTCCAATTTTCAATTTTCCAATGGCTTTTGAGAACAGCTCATGGGCATAACTTCAAAAATTACAATTGCAGCTATTTTAACTTTGGCGATCGCTGGATGTGCTTCTGAAGACACACAACAAGCTATCAATCCTGTGCCAATTCCCAAAATAGCCAAAAAGTCGCCACCAGCGGCTCAATCCTTTAAGAATCCAGTGATACCTGCCAAACAGGTTTCACAAGTTAATCTTGCATCTGTTAACTTGATTCAATCCACTAATGCTACAGAGCGGGCACGAGAACTTGTGATATCAAAAGATCGAAGCGATCCTTTTGCAGAAATTTTCGGGCAAACTGTTCCCGGAATGGCTAAAACATCTGGAAGACCAGTTCCCGTGTTGCCTAAGCTACCTACTGCATCAATAGCAGTACGAAAACTTCCAACACGTAGCATCGCTTTAAATCCAAAAAAGAAAAATAACGTTTCTTCTCTCCCAAAAAAAGTCAATCCTACCTTGACTTCAGTGTTGCCTAAAGTTTTGCCTCAAGTTGTCCCCAACCCCACTTTAGTCTCTGTATTGCCACCGCCAGCACAGCCTGAGTTAGCAAGGGCAGTGGTTGTGACTGGTGTAGTTCTAATTAGTAAAGAACCACAGGCAATTATCAAAGTACCCGATGAGCCGACAAGTCGGTATGTACAGGCGGGACAGCGATTAGCAAATGGCGTACTGATTAAACGTATTGAAATGAATCAGGGCTACAACCCCATCGTGATTTTGGAACAATATGGTATTGAAGTTGCCAAAATGGTAGGGGAAGAGGCTGTCAAATCAACGTCGTCAGCTGCATCTGCTACTGGTAATGCTATTTCAGTGACAACGCCCCCCCAAAATACCTTTAATGTGGGAGCTTCATAAAGATGGAGACTAAGGAAAAAGTTGAATTCCCTGGTTTGCCTTTAGCTGTTTATAGAGAAATAGCAGCTCATTTACGTCAAGTCGAAGGGGTGGAAGTGGATTTAATTCCCCAATCATCCCAACAGTTTGATTACAATCAAAGTCAAATTGGTGGCTTGAGCCTCTCGTGGACAGTAAACTCTGGTTCAGAAAGTCGGCAACGAGTTAACCAGATTTTGGCTTACTATCAAAATCGCTATATGAATCCTATTTGATTTTTTGATTTGTAAGAATTGCAACCCGCAGAACCCCGACTTATTAAAGAAGTCGGGGTTCTTGTTGTTCATGAATCTAGGACTTACGCACTGAAGCCTGAAACCTAGATCCCCCCTAGCCCCCCTTAAAAAGGCTACGGTGTATACACAAGTCCTAAAATCCTTGCTTGGTAAGATACAAGCCTTAT
>CAXUOL010000296.1:0-7941 GCA_964252435.1 uncultured Nostoc sp. | reverse complement strand
AGAGAAGGCCCGGATGCTGAATGGTGGGGACTGCGAAAAGGGCGATCGCGTACCAATGTACCACGATTTTTCAATAAACCAGCTACCGAATGAATGCGAGTCACTTCCAAAGATTCAGCAAAGCTCAACGGCGGTAAAATTCCCGGTAAGCGCCTTGCTAGCATCGTCTTCCCACTACCAGGCGGCCCGACAAAAATGAGATTATGCCCACCAGCCGCAGCAATTTCTAAAGCACGACGCCCATGAGCTTGTCCTTTCACGTCATGCAAATCTGCGCCAGGGTAGGATACTGTTGTTGTTTGTGTTGTACTATCTATCTGCACAGGTTTGTAACGCCCTGGATTATTTAAAAAATCCACCACCTCAGACAGATGTTTGCAACCGTAAACAACCAAATCTTCAACTACTGCCGCTTCTTGGGCATTATCAGCAGGGAGAACTAAACCTACAATTCCCATCTTTTGGGCTGCTGCTGCGATCGGTAATACACCAGCCACGGGACGCAAACTGCCATCCAAAGAGACTTCGCCCAAAAATAGATAATCCCCCAACAAATCAGCGCTAACTTGCTCAGAAGCCGCCAAAATTCCTACACTAATAGGCAAATCGAAACAGGGGCCTTCTTTGCGTAAATCTGCCGGAGTTAAATTAATTACTATCTTTCGCATTGGAAAGGCAAAGCCAGTATTTTTCAAAGTTGCTTTGACTCTTTCTCTGGATTCTTGAATCGCTGAATCTGGCAGTCCTAAGACAACTATTCCCGGTAATCCCCCTGACACATCGACTTCCACGCCTACTTTGACGGCATCGATGCCCACAATTGATGCACTCCAGACTCTAGCAAGCATTGCTTATATAACAGTAAACCTTTAAAATCTCTAGCAGATGAGTTGGTAAATTGGCATTAGTGAAACCACATAGACGATTTTTCGGAATTACAGCAGTTTTCATCCACATCTGTCGTCAGGTAGCACAGTTGTGCGCCCCTACAACTATTTTTTGTGGAGTGCAGAGAAGTCCTTTACAGCAATTTCAGAGGTAAGATAACTATTGGAAAAATTATTAAGAATATCAAATATTATTGATAATTGCACTGAACGCATTGGTCGATTTACCAGTTGGCTGGTACTAGTAACGATCGCACTTGGCGTGTGGAATGTTATCGGGCGATATCTTGGAAGAATTAGCGGTAACAACTTTACTTCTAACGCCTACATAGAAGCTCAATGGTATATTTTTGATTTAGTTTTCTTATTGGGAGCAGCTTACACCCTCAAGCACAACGAACACGTGCGGGTTGATATTTTTTACAGTAATTGGCCGCCTCGGCAAAAGGCACTTGCAGATTTAGTAGGGACTGTATTTTTCCTCATCCCATTTTGTATCATTGCGATGGTTTTTTCTTGGGATGCGGTTGTGGCTTCATGGCAAATCAAGGAAGCCTCATCCGATCCTGGGGGATTGCCTCGTTACCCCATTAAAGCGATGATTATTGTCGGCTTTGTGCTGCTGATTTTCCAAGGAATTTCTCAGGCGATCAAAAACTTGGCAATTCTTCAAAGCAGGGAGGAAAATGATGACACTGGCTTATGAATGGCTGGGGCCAGTGATGTTTGCTGGTGCTTTGGTGCTGCTGTCACTGGGGTATCCGGTGGCTTTTTCTTTGGGTGGTGTGGCAATTTTATTTGGAATACTGGGAATTAGCTTAGGTATATTTGACCCAGTGTTTCTGACTGCCATGCCCCAGCGGATTTTTGGCATCATGGCAAACTATACCTTATTAGCTATCCCTTACTTCATCTTCATGGGGGCAATGCTAGAGAAATCTGGGATAGCGGAGAGACTTTTAGAAACGATGGGGATTTTATTAGGACGCTTGCGCGGCGGACTGGCTTTAGCGGTGATTTTGGTGGGGGCGCTGTTAGCAGCAACTACTGGGGTAGTAGCGGCGACTGTGGTGGCGATGGGTTTGATTTCTCTGCCAATTATGCTCCGCTATGGTTACAGCAAAGAATTAGCTACTGGTGTGATAGCTGCATCGGGAACTTTAGGGCAAATTATCCCGCCGAGTGTGGTATTGGTAGTGCTGGGCGACCAATTGGGTGTATCGGTGGGCGATTTGTTTATCGGTTCGGTGATTCCCGGTTTGATGATGGCTAGTGCATTTGCCCTACACGTACTGATTGTGGCATTTTTGAAGCCAGATTTAGCACCAGCTTTACCTGCTGAGGTCAGAGATATTGGTGGTAAAGCTTTGGGAAGGCGGGTAATTCAGGTGATGATACCGCCTTTGATACTGATTTTGTTGGTGCTGGGGAGTATATTTTTTGGCATTGCTACGCCGACAGAAGCGGGTGCAGTAGGTTGTGGTGGTGCGATCGCACTGGCGGCTGCTAATCGTAAACTTACCTTAGAATCTCTGCGTCAAGTTTGTGATACTACTTTGCGAATCACTAGCATGGTAGTTTTTATTCTATTTGGCTCCACAGCTTTTAGTTTAGTCTTTCGAGGGTTAAATGGCGATCGTTTCATGTTCGATGTTCTCGCCAATCTCCCCGGTGGTACAACCGGCTTTTTGGTTGTCAGTATGGCAGTAGTATTTATCCTTGGCTTTTTCATTGACTTTTTCGAAATTGCCTTTATTGTTGTGCCGTTGTTTGTACCAGTTGCCCAAAACTTAGGTATTGACTTGATTTGGTATGGTGTAGTTTTGGGAGCCAATTTGCAAACATCTTTCCTCACACCTCCCTTTGGCTTTGCACTGTTTTACTTGCGTGGTGTCGCACCACCAGAAGTTACTACAAAGGATATCTATCGCGGTGTAATACCATTTATTTTGTTGCAACTATTGGTGGTGGTGTTAATTATTGTTTTCCCCGGAATTGTCAGTTTCTTACCTTCTTTGGGAAACTAGCGCCTCTAAGAAACATCGCGCAATATCAAGGAACCCGATATAATGTTTAAAAAGTCAGATCCCCCAGTAGTATCATCACTCGCACAAAGATACTCTACGCTAAAGGAGACACGCTCTTAGTTTGCGTCGGGTGCAGTGATTTGTTAGACCGACGTTTGATCGGAAGTTTTACAACTTTACGCCCATGAGCAATCTGTTTCTTTCGTAGATCGTTAAAGATTGCGTTTAGGTCATAGTTAAATGAGCTAGCGTATTCCTCTCTGTACTTGTGAATTTCCTCTAAAATTTCGTTTTTATACATAGATTATTCTCCTGTAAAATCGTATCCCATTAACTCATAGGGTGTACAGATGACTGGTAATTCATATCCAAGTTCAGAGCTAATTTGTGATAGCTTTCTCTGGATTTGGGCGTTTGCCATATGCTTACAGTTCCATGTTAACAGGTAGTCTAAACCGTAAACTGTTGCTAATGACATATGCAAAGCATCATTAGAGGCTTTTGGTGGTAGGTTGCTTTGTTGCAAGAACTCTTGTGCAAGCTCTATCGCTTCTTCTGTGAGATCAAGAAACGTTAAGGACTCTAACAAATTCAGCCTTTGATCCGCGATCGCTGCATCTCCCCTAGCCGCTTCATCCTCTACAATCTCAGAAGCATAAAGGACAAAAGAACCGCGACGAATATTCCACCAATCTTGCGTGATTTTCATGTTTGCTGCCAGAATCAAGTTTTCTGTCGATCTGGCAGTCAAGTATCCCAAAATACTGGTTTCAATATAGACGGTTTCGCTCACAGAAATCTCTAGAATTTATTTATCCCTCATCCTACAGCGTTTAATTCTCCTTCTGAGGGTCTTGGATTTTCTTATGTCAACCCAATCTATAAGATCAGCGATTGATCATGTTTACTCCAAATTATCGGTGTTGACAGATGTATCCTGAATGAAACTACGAGTATTAATTTGTTCGATTTCATTGTAACTTTGTGTATTAACTGTGATATTGACAATTGTGATGGGGAGAAATTTGTTAAGAGGCTCTTGTGACTCAGGATTTTGCTGCTCACTTGTGGCAGTTGTGCTTCCTCTTCCTTTAACGTTTGATAGAACTGGCTTGTTGTATAAATCTTACTTTTTGGTGAAACCTTGACTTAAACCAGAGCGTTATTTCCTACCATCTGAAATCCTTGAAATACAGAATCTGTACTTTCAATCAATTTTTGAAATGCAGTAGTCAAAGCTTGACGATTATCACGATTTCGGATGAATAGTTGAATTATTAAATTGTCTTTTCTAAAAAGTGCTTCAAAATCTCCAGGTTCAAACTCTACGCCAGAATTAGTATCAGGGAGGCGTTATTTTATACCAGTTTTTTGACCAGTAGTGTTTTTCAAATATATATATTTACATACTATATCATTAAGTTCTGTTGTTTCATCAATAGTCCAAGCTTGTATACAAGCTCCAGTTAAATTAGCACCTTTTAGGTTAGCACCTTCCAAATTTGCCTTTTTTAAGATCGCATCCGTTAAAGTAGCACTCTGCAGATTAGCTTTAGCGAGGTTAGTTCCTATAAAACTAGCATCCTGTAAGTTTGCTTCTTCTAAATTAATACCCCCAGATTTCGAGCTATTATTATCTTGTCTTTCCCATTCTCGTGTCACAACCAAGGATCGAACCTGAGGGTATTTAAGATAACTACTTCCAACACAAGCACAGTCTAAACATTTAGTATTATCCCAACGAATCTTGGCAATCATCGCCTCATTAAAGGATGCACTTTGAACAGTAGATCCTCTAAAGATTGCGCCTGTTAAATTAGCCAAATAAAATGTAGTACTTTTAATTGCTGTAAATTCTATATATACTTTCCAAAGCCAAGCAAATCTCTTATCACCTGTGATTGCCAAACATGAAAACCAACAACCAAAAAATGCTCCAATTCCTGCTCCGTATATCCCAGAAATCCATTTTACGTTAGTCGCTTCCTGCACAGTTACTGTTCCAAATATCCATGAAAATGTCTTGTCCACAACTTCTGTACCACCTAGTCCTCTAACAATATGTTCTCCTAAGAAATTAATATTAGATGCTAGCCAAGTTTCAGTTTGTGTAAATCCCTCAGTTAGCATAAATAATACGATTGGAAACAACGCCACGAATGCAATTCCCAGAAGACTGTCAACATTAGCTTTAGCCTCATCTATGACTAGTGGTTAGCAGGGCAAGGGGTAAAATTGTTAGCAAAGAATTTCTCTTTACTGTGTGGACTCTGCACCTCTGCGGTTAAATAAATTACTTTTGAACCGCAGAGGCACAGAGAGCGCAGAGAGAAAAGCAAAGAATTTTATCTTATGTTATTAGAAGTAACAAAATTGGCATAACTTAATTCGTTAACGCGATTCCAATTAAAAATTTGCTGGCGAAAGGCTTTCCACTGTTCGTAGACTTGCTTAAAAGCCGCATCTTTACTGGCATTTTCTTCAAATAACTCAAAGGAGATTTTCTGGGCTGCTTGCAGAATCTCTTGGCTATAAGGAACTAGTTTTGTACCACCAGCCAATAACCGCGTCAGCGCTTGCCCATTCAAGGAATCGTACTGACTCAGCATATTCAAATTGGCTTCAAAACTCGCTGTCTGCAAAATCTGTTGATATTCTTTGGGTAGGCGATTCCAGGCGGTGAGATTAACTAACACATCCAAGGTTGGCCCTGGTTCCCACCAGCCAGGATAATAGTAGAATTTCGCGGCTTTATTTAAACCGAGTTTTTCATCATCGTAAGGGCCTACCCACTCAGCAGCATCGATGGCTCCCCTATCCAATGCTAAATAAACTTCACCTCCAGGCAATACTTGCACATTCACCCCTAAACGGGACATGACTTCGCCACCTAATCCGGGAATTCGCATTTTCAAACCTTTGAGGTCAGAAATAGACTTGATTTCTTTTTTGAACCATCCCCCCATTTGTGCCCCAGTACTACCAGCGGGAAAACTAATCACGTTAAAGTTGGTATAAATTTTGTGTATGGCTTCTAATCCACCACCGTTATAAAGCCAAGCATTCTGCTGTTGGGCATTTAAACCAAAGGGTACGGAGGTGGCGAAGGCTAATGCTGAATTTTTACCGATGTAATAGTAGCTGGATGTGTGACCGCATTCAACAGTCCCAGCTTGTACAGCATCGAGTACTTGTAATCCCGGTACTAATTCTCCAGCGGCAAAGGGCGTAATTTGGAAACGTCCATTAGTCATTTCTTCAACTCGTCGGGAAACCGTTTGGGCGCCGATAAAAGTACCCAAAGATTTAGGCCAGCTAGTTGCCATCCGCCAACGAATATTCGGCAATCCTGCTTGTACACTAGGGGATTTACCAGCTTGGCTACAAGAAACTAGACTAGCAGCAGTTGCAGTGGCGATCGCAGCTGTGTTAAAAACCTCTCGGCGTTTCATAATTGTTTGTGATTTAAATTGCGGAAAATTTCGGCTGATAGAGAATATCTATCAGGTTTTTGGCAATTTTTTTGTTTTGGGTACTAAATTAAACACGATAGGGACGCATAACTATGCGTCCCTATCGTGTAATCCAGTTTTAGATGCTGAAACTTTAGTTTTTATTACCGCCAATGTTGAGGTATTTTCAGATTTTCCGGTAGGATGGTTGTGCGATCGCCAATCGCTTGTTCAATCTGCTGTGATTCTACATTTTCTGAGCCGCTCAAGTTTGCTCCACAGAGGTTAGCTTCTTGAAAATTAGCTTCTTGGAGATTAGCTGTACTCAGTAATGCACTTTCTAGATTAGCGCCAGCCAGTTTTGCCCTTTGCAAGTTACTGCCAATCAGGTTTGTATCTTGGAGATTGCTACCCTCGAAGTTGACTTCTTGTAAATTAGCATCACAAAGGATTGCTCCTTCCAAGTTGGCATCACAAAGAACTGCTCCTGTTAAGTTGGCATCACAAAGAACTGTCCCTTCCAAGTTGGCATCATAAAGGATTGCTTGGGAAAGGTTCGCTTTTCTAAGAACTGCGCCTTGGAGATTGGCTTCTGGGAGGATTGCTTTTTGCAGATTGGCTTCATAGAAGATTGAGCCACAAAGATAGGTAACAGATAAGTCTGCTTCAGAGAGGTTTACTCTGGTAAAATTGACCCATTGCAAGTTAGCCCCGACAAAAATTGCTCTAGAGAGGTTAGCTTCCGTTAAGTCTGCATTGCTGAGGTCTGTATTGCGTAAATCGAGTTTCTGATTGACTGGATCTTTATATGAATCGCGTCTGCCAATGACAGTTAAGGCTGTTTGAATATCTGTAGGAAGTTTTGATGATTGCAGTGACTCATCCTCATATTCCCTATTCACTGGGGCATTCTCGCGGATAAAAGCAGCGAGGATTTCCATGATTGTCCAATGATCTTTTGGGGAATCTTTGGCAATTCGCTCCAAAGCATAAATTGCAGCAAATCGCGTTTCAATCTTTTCATTTCCCAGTTGTTCAATTGCTTTAGAAAAGCGTTCGGAAACAATTTCTTGTGGAGTTAATTGTGTCTGATTGATACAATTTACGATATTGTTATCCCAAGCTAGTGTTCCGGCTAAAAGTTGCGTTAACAAGCTGTGATTCTCATCTAGAGAGAGTCTGGATGTATAGTAAGCATTAAGAATTAATGCTAATCCCCCAATAATTATGGCAATTGTTGTTAATGCTTGAGTGATATATTCAATTTTTTCTTGATTTGAAAATCCTTGAATGTTTTCAAAAAATAATATAATTAAAGTGAATGATAAAATAAATATAACTGAGACAAATACCAACAAAGTCGTGAGTCCATTGGTCTTTATGAAAGACATGTCATAAGTCTTCATATCCGACTCCTTACGGAAATAAATTTAGGTTGATTTTAAGAGTATCCGTAAAGTTATGATAGAGTACAAACACGGATAAAATTGGCGAAAGATTAAATCTACTATATAAAAATTATCTATAGAACCCATTTGACATCTAAGAAGGTGCAGCAAGCCTCTTAACCATCAA
>CAXUOL010000295.1:0-7947 GCA_964252435.1 uncultured Nostoc sp. | reverse complement strand
GATATCTAAATTAAGGCATCGCTAGTCATCATCCTAACCCGGAATAGCGCTCTCCGGGAGATACTGAATATTAGCATTCACCATGTGTGATATTTATCAGCCGTAAGTAATTTAATTGCCCTGAGTTTCAGGTAATTTCCGTCTAACCTAAAGTAGATTTTACTATTGCTATAAGCTATGTGTCTTGGCAATCAAAGATTTTTTTCGCAAACTTTATACAGTTAAAATATTTACAACATCAATAAGTAATCTTTGGCATCAAGCAATTTCATGCGTAGTCACCTGGATGACGGAGAATTAGACATGGGTTAGCAGATTTCACCTCATAGTCGCGGTAAGGTGTTTGAGCTTTAGCGTAGGCGTAGCCCGCCGTAGGCATCGCTTCTGATGCCATCCACTCAGAGTGGTTATCTTGCCACAGAGGATGCCGTAAAATCAGGATTGCCTGACACTTGTGAGTGCCGTGAGTAGGCGATCATATTGCTACAACCTCTCCTTAGTTTAATGGGTGGTGCGAAAGTTATAGAATTTATGCTACTTTATGCTCAATTTCCTTCATCATTATTCATCAACCTCTTGAGTTAAGCCTGATATTAAGTTTCTGGATACTTTTCAATAGCTTTGAATAAGATATTCAATTTCCTATCTGATTTTTCGGGTTCGCAAAGTTCTGCAAAAAAGATATAAGCTTGAACAGGACAATCTTCAAACTCAGTAGCTTTTGAGAGATAGCCTTGCATTATTTCTTTGCTAGCAGCGTCAACTTTATATAGATAGCGGCCCCTTCTTTCAGCAATAGCCAAACGATAATAGATAACAGCAGACTGAGATACACGTAGTGCAGACTTCAGAGCTATTATCATTTTGTCCCAATTGTTTAGCTGCCAGTGGATATCAGCTATGAGTTGGTAATCTCTGAATGTCGGGCACTCTATTTGTGCGGCTACTTCTAAAGCACTCTCTGCCTGATCAATGAACCATAAGCATCTAGCAAGTAAGCTGCGCTTATTATCATCAGGTTCACTTTCCAATAATTTATGAAGTTCATTAGCGGCTTCGCCGTATTTTCTTTGATTTAGAAGGTTTTGGTAGTCCACTGTTTTTCGAGCAAACTTAGAATAATTATTAGCTAGGCTTGTTATTTTAAAGCACTTAAAACTTACATTATCATAATTGTAGCTTTGTAAGCCCTTGCACAGTAGTAATTTTTATTCCTTTATAGAGTCTTTTTAAAATTAATATTCTGATACACTTACCTGTCCTCATATCTCAATACACACTGTTTTTTCTTAAGAAATACTCGCAGTCACAGACCAGATTAAAAACAATTATTTCAATGATTAAGGCTGACGTATGGAATAATGACGCGGATCTTTTCACACAAAAGTGACTGTCTCAGCACAACTTAATCAATCCGTAAAAATAAGTAAGTTGGCACAAAAAAACAATTCTGTTCTGAGACTGGCTTCTTAACCGTCTTAATATACACAATTATGTAAATAAAAACTTTGCTGTATTTGTAACAGCCAATTTTAAGCCAATATTATCTGCGGTGAGGCAGTGGTATTTCTGATAAGCTGTCGCTTCTATAAGTTTCATGTAATATTTATACAAATTACAGTACTGTGTGTTGTTACTCAATAGTTAAGTATAAAATAGTCTAAACATTTATGAAGATTTGAACAAATATCATATTTTCGTTTGCGATCGCGGTCATTTTCTAACCCATGACTAAAAATTAGCTGTATTTCTGACTGTGTTAAACCCGTTTGGCAGAGGGCAAAAAATATATTTTCTTTCTCCTGCCTTCACTCTTGAACTGCCCTCTGCCTTTCTTCAGTAATTTTTAGAGATTTTCTCGTCTCCGTTTTGCTTCTATTAGTTTTTCCAGTTCACCAATTTCATCTATGGTATAAAACTTTGGGTTAGGTTCAGCGTTAATTTTATCCATTAGAGCGTGAAAAGCTTCTGTATCATTACGATTCTCTAATAAATAACGTTTTAACTCTATTTTACTCATTGCTGCAAACTTAGGCTTAGTCATTCGTCGTATCTCCATTTACCATTAGGGTTAATTACAATACCAGTTTCATCACCAGCCAAGATATAGATGTCTCCTGTTCGTTCATCTAATCTGACTAGAAAGATAGGTAGTAGAAACGTTGTGAGGTTTTGGCAGAGGATAAAACAAATCAAATTTTGTTTGGGTGTAGGATACCTCATCAAGGTTGACTTACCTTTTTGATTGCCGCATCACACCACATCCTGACAGCTTCTTCCATTGCCTCACTGTGCCCTATTTCTAACTCAAGAGCTAGCTGTTTGAAAATTTTAACTAAATCCTTGGGCAGATAGGCAGCACTTTGGGTGTAATCGCTGTGGGTGCGTTTGTTAATTCGAGTTTCCATGATGAAAAAAGTTAATCTGCTGTTCTGCTAGCATACTAGCTCATATCCCCTAGATTGCACTCCATAGCACGTAATTCTGACCACACCTAAAAATCTCCCCAATTTTTCACTATTTCGCCAGTGCCACGCCGAAATAAAATCGCTAAAATTCAGTACCCAAAAGCGTATTAACAGGAGATAATAAAAAACTCACACACCCTTAGCTGTTGTCCTATCAACCATTACAGAATTTATTCTGGCTTGGTTTAGATAATTTGCTTCACAGCCATAGGGTCAAATTTTGCAAGTTGTCTGAACCAAACCATGAAAACATCTACCAAATTGCTATCTCGCCTGGACTATTACTACCAGCAAATCAAAACGATCATCCTGACTCGCCAGAATCCGATTACTGGTTTACTACCTGCAAGCACGGCGATTACAGCCCACGGCGATTATACTGATGCCTGGGTGCGAGACAATGTTTACAGCATTTTGGCAGTTTGGGGTTTAGGACTTGCATACCGCAAAATTGATGACGACAAAGGACGCACCTATGAACTAGAACACAGTGTTATTAAACTGATGCGCGGGTTGCTATTTGCAATGATGCGACAGGTTCATAAAGTAGAGACATTTAAACATACTCAGTCGCTACTAGATGGACTGCACGCCAAATATAATACTGCAACTGGTGATATTGTTGTTGGCGATGATGAATGGGGACATTTGCAACTTGATGCCACATCTATATTTTTGCTGATATTGGCGCAAATGACCGCAGCAGGATTGCCAATAATTTATACGATTGATGAAGTGAATTTCGTCCAAAATTTAGTTTACTACATTGGACGAGCTTACCGCACACCAGATTATGGTATTTGGGAACGTGGTAATAAAATTAATCGGGGTAATGCTGAGTTAAACGCCAGTTCTGTAGGCATGGCAAAAGCTGCTTTAGAAGCTATCAACGGACTGGATTTGTTTGGTGTGCGTGGTAGTCAAGCATCGGTAATTCATGTGTTACCAGATGAAATCGCCCGTGCTCGGATTACTTTAGAATCACTATTACCGAGAGAATCTGGTTCCAAAGAAATTGATGCGGCGCTGTTAAGTATTATTAGTTATCCTGCTTTTGCAGTGGAAGATTTGGAGTTACGCGATCGCACCTTAAACGATATTATCAATAAACTCGCAGGTAAATACGGCTGCAAACGCTTTCTGCGTGATGGACACCAAACCATTTTAGAAGATCATCAACGCTTGCACTACGAACCGTGGGAACTCAAGCAATTTGAGCATATTGAATGCGAATGGCCGTTATTTTTCACTTATTTAGTTCTAGATGGATTATTTCGTGGCGAACAAGAACAAGTTAAAAAATACCAAGAGCTTTTAGAATCATTACTTATAGAACAAAATGGCTTGCGTTTATTGCCAGAACTTTATTATGTTCCCGCAGAAAATATAGAGGCAGAAAAGTTAGCACCTCAAACGCAACCACGTTTGCCCAATGAGAATATTCCTTTGGTGTGGGCGCAGAGTTTATATTTCCTCAGTCAAATGTTAAGTGAAGGTTTAATAGCGGTTGGTGATATCGACCCTTTGGGAAGACATTTATGTGTAGGCAAACAGCGCGAAGCATTGGTACAAATTGCCTTGTTAGCGGAAGATGAAGATTTACAAACGAAACTAGAAGTTCACGGAATTGAAGCACAAACACCTACCCAAGTAGAACCGATTCAAGTGAGAAAAGCTGGAGAATTTTCAGCGATTTATACTCAAATCGGACGTAACGATAAACTTGGTTTAACTGGACGGCCAGTGCGAAGGTTGCGGAGTTTGACAACATCTAGAATCTTTCGGATTAGCGGTGAAACAATTGTATTTTTGCCTTCATTCTCCGACTCTCAACAGTTTTACTTAACCCTTGATTACCATTTTCTATTAGATCAAATTAGAAGCGAACTAGCTTACATTCAAAAATATTGGGGCGATTTAGGTCGTCCTACCTTGACTTTAATGTTAACGCACACCATGTTAGAAAGTGGTTCAAAAGCATTACTGGAATTGATGCAAGAACTCAAAGATGGAGTTTGTAACGGTGTGCGGGTGAAATTAGGGCGGCTAAATCAGTTAATGCTGACAGCCGGAATCCAAAGAATTGATTTTCTTTCCAATGCAGAATTCTCGCGATCGCCAGTAAAAAATGCTAGCCCACGTTGCTATTATTTAGCATACCATCCTGATAAAAATTGGCGCTTAGGACATACCCAAGAATTTCAAATGGAGTGTGAAACCAACTTGGGGTTATTACTTTCTTATTTGCGCTCATCAGAGAATATCTACGAGCAAATTGAGTTATTGCAAACTTTAACTCGCTTGCAAGGAATGAAATTTGATACGGGATATGGTGGCCCAGGATATCCTGTTACCGTAGGCGATTTACTAGATGAAGTTTACACCAAAGCTGGAGATTTAGGCATTTGGGCAGTAGTGCGTCGGGCTGCGGGATTACGGCAAATGGTTGATATCAGCCTATCAGATGCAGTTACGAGTATTTTGGTGCGAGGCAAGCAAATTGCTGTGGGTAAAGCTTACAGCGAAGCGTCCTTGATTAGCGTACCCATGTCCCACGATGAAATTGCCGATAAAATTAATCATTTTTGTCGTGAGGATATCCGCGATCGCGTCCTAACACAAGAGATTTTAATCTATGTTGGTATCTTAATTCGCTCAGAACCCGGACTATTTCAGGGACTACTGACGCTGAGAGTCGGCTATCTCATCTTATTAATCACCAGCGAACTAGCGCGGGAATTGCACCTCACCCAAGATGAAGCTTATGATCACTTAATGCAACTTTCACCCTTTGAAGTGAAAATGCGCTTGCGTCAGGTATTAACTGGATATACTGGCATGAGTAACCTGTTGCGCCAGCAAGAATCACTGCACGTCAAGCAGAAAGAAAGTGATATTGCTTGGGTAGTGTCACCAGGAATCGCTGAAGGGATAGAAGTTCCGCCTGGAGGTTGGCGACGGTTTCGCCAAGCCGAGGGTGCAACGGGGCGCGTACCAAAAGAATTTTTTAAGCAAGTTTGGCTATTAATGCAACATTGCAAGGGTCTAGTAATTGGCGATAAATTAGAGCGCCGCAATCGTTTAGATAGTGAGATAATGCTGTCGGAAATGACAGCTGGGGAAAGAAATTTTGCTCTATTAATTGAGCATTTGTTGAATAAAATCGAAGCTCCAGAATACCGCCAAGTTAATATTGAAGCATTAATCGAATTAGGAGCGATCGCAGCTAATAATCCCAAGCTGCAAATCGAAGGATATATCGTGTTGGATGTGTTAATTGGCCATGCAGTGCGATTGGCGTGGCTGGAAAATCATAGTCAACGCAGCGATCGCTATGATGAGGATAAAGCGAGTGCGTGGCGATCGTTTTATAATACTTCTCCTAGAGATTGTGCCAGTTATATTTTGAAGGCATTCAGGTTCTTGACGGAATTTGTGAAAGATTTTTAAACGCAGAGGGGCGCAAAGGGAAGCGCAAAGGAACGCAGAGGATGAGAGAGAATGAGTTGAGTGGGGTGATTATTGGTTGCGCGATGAGGGTGCATACTGCTTTGGGGCTTGGTTTGTTGGAATCGGCTTATGAGGAGTGCTTGGATTATGAGTTGAAGAAAGCTGGATTGAATGTTGGTAAGCAAATTCCATTGCCCTTAGTTTATCAAGATGTGCAATTGGAATGTGTTTATCGATTAGATTTGATTGTCGAAAACCAAGTAATTGTAGAGATTAAATCTGTAGAATCCTTCCACCCAATTCATTCCGTTCAACTTCTAACCTATCTAAAACTCGCAAACTGCAAACTAGGTCTTCTCCTCAACTTTAACGTCCTCCACCTCAAAGAAGGCATTAAACGCGTAGCCAACAACCTCTAACTCCTCCTCTCACTCTCTCTCATCCTCTGCGAACCTCTGCGCTTCCCTTTGCGCCCCTTTGCGTTGAAAAAAAATATCCTCCACCTTAGACTCCAAAAGCAGAGGCTTTATTAAAACTACTTAACAGAAACAGCATCAACATCAACAGTGCTTCCACTAGAGGTAGAACCCTCTGGAGTATTAGGTACTTCAGTACCCACCTCACCCTTACGAGCTTTCCAGCCCTCAATTACTAGCCCAGACACCTCACTAACTAACAGAGTCAGAAGGAAAACATCATCAATCTGTCCCACAACAGGTATAAAATCTGGGAGAACATCAAATGGGCTGACCAAATAGACCAACGTTCCTAAAATTACCCACCAACGGTATTTGGGGTTACGAAGCACACTGCGATACCAAGTGTAAAGTGATTGGATTGAAAATTTCATATTTAGAACCTCCAGTTATCTTTTATTTTGACAAATTATGCTAAAAACTCACGGTGCGAATAACCGTCCTAGTTAGTCTGGAAGACGCTACTAGTAATTTGTCAACTAAAGATAAATAAGTAGGTAAGTGGGTTCGTCTCAAACAGGCAACAGTTGTTTGTTTATCGCTTGGTGCTGATATTTGCTGCTTTAGCCATAAGAGATATGCCTATATACTGATTTTAGTTTGCTAGAGATTTTATAAATTGCTCGGTATAGTCTTAAACTTCTGTGCAGATCCCAAAGAATAATCTTCTAATTTAAAATCAGCAAAAGGCTTCTTTTCTAACCTATTCCGTAGCGCCTCGTCAATAATGACACCTGATGATTCTCTTTTAACACCAATAATTATCACACTTGTCTGATATGTCGTTAAATCCTGATTTGTCTGACAATCACTCCGTTGGAATTGACCCAAATTCAATAAGCGATAACTTTTGACACTTGGTGTATTAATAAATAATTTTTTAACCAAAAGTTGTATTTGTTTAGAACGTTCTAAAGCTACATGTTCTTGAACTGATCTATCACCTTTACAAGAAGCTGTGCCGACAGAGATAATCTCATCAGGAGCTTGCATTATCTTCTCTATAGCTTCTTGTTCTAAGTTCAACTTCAAAAGGTCAACACTAATAATTTCATCATTGTATTTAATTTGAAAGTTACTACTTAAAAACCATTTATATTTTAGTGATAAAACCGCTATATTAAACTCAGCTATCCTTCCCTGGCTATCTCTACCTTCTTGATAAGAAAAATAATCGATATTACCTTTTTTTTCTGGATATTGTCTGTAATAAGATGTTTCAGAAAAATCTGATGTTCGTGTTGCCAAAGCCACTATACTAAGTAATCCTAATACTACTAATAAAACTGCAAAAAATGCCAATAGCGGTACTTTTTCCGGCTGCTTATTTGGAGGTAATGAGTTGTTATTAATATCTCCAGGTAAATGTTCAAGGTTAGAAGATTCTAGTATATTATTATCTGTCGGAGTAGTGTCTGTTAATTGAGTTTCGATTTCTTCTAGGGAATGCAAAATTTCTTGAGTACTGGCAGGACGTTCATCTATATCTGACGCTGTTAGCCAATCAATTAAATTCAATAGTAAGGGTGAAATATGGGTAGCATGATTTTGCC
>CAXUOL010000294.1:0-7950 GCA_964252435.1 uncultured Nostoc sp. | reverse complement strand
CTCCTGAGCGCCTCGCTTCAAACCTAGCATTGTCGTACCACCTTCTCCAGTGCCGACTAATTCCCGGATGCGATTAATGCTGAGATTACGCCCGTAATGTTTGATAACTATCGCCAAACTAGCAGCAGCGCAATCTTCCCCACTTTGCTGCTTCACCCACTGATATTTCATAGCTCTTACTTATGATGGTTTAAAAGATTTGGTACTAACAAAAGATTTGCAGATTGCATCTAAGTAAGGAGCGAGTCGGCGATATATAAAATTTACCATTGGTGCGTTATTGATTTCAGCTCGCCAGGTGGCTTTGGTTGCCTCTGGAGCTTTTTCCACAGGAATAAGAATAGATTTTACTAACATCAGAATACTACGGCTCAATGGCTGAAAATCTGGTGCAACAAAAAGTTGGGTGTAGCGAATAGTGTCGGGTGCTGTTCGATGGGTAATCATCCAACCGATTATTCGGTCTTGATATCGTAGCCCTAAACTATTAAGCGGTTCAATCTTACTTTCTTCTGTAAACGGGTTAAATCGTCTAACTAGAGTATCTGTTTGCATTTGGCTTTCTATAGCCTCGCGTTCTTGGGCAGTTAAATCGCGCCAAAAAAAGATAGTATAGCTAGGCGGTAACTTCTTTTCCAGTTTCTCTAAATATTCAATCAAGTGAGGCTGACTCGCCTGTTCTAGCTTGACTCTGGTTGCATAGCAAATCAAAGCAGTAGTATTTGGTGCAGTCCAGTTAGACTGGTTGAGAATTCTTTCTAGAATCTGTGAATTGGGGCTTTCTAGATAACTTAACGAAACTTCGGAACAACCACGGCTCTGAAGTTCTGTTTCCATTCTTCCGAGTAAGGCTTTGCCTAACCCTTGACAACGATAAGATGGTACGACGAACAGCGAGAGAATTTTAGCGTAGATTGTTGAATCGTCTGAAGAATTCCAATAGGTTGCTAAAATTAATCCAATTGGTTCTGATTCTAATTCTACTCCTATCGCAACGACAGAATTCTCTAGTGTTAATTCTTGTAGCAATCGGCGGTAGTAAGGATACGTTAATTCTTCATAGTTAACAGATGTGTCTTGCTCTAAAATGGTAAAACTATACATAGCTTATTTTCAAGTTTTTATTCAAATTTTTTCTAGTTTTTCTTAACTGAATATTCTGCACACATTACAACCTGACAATTACAACCAACCCGTTCTAACAATCGGGAATTTAAACTAAAATAAAAACAGCCAGAACTTCTACATAGGGTAGCAAGTTGCTGGCTGGTAAAAAACTTTCTCGCAAACTACACCGTCGCTACAAGTCTTCACCTGCTCAATTGGATATTTGGCAGTGCCAGGTATCAGAACCAACTGATTTGATAATGGTTGCCAATAAATTTGTGCGGGCTGAAATTGCTGCGGCGTGATTGAATGTACAAGTTTTATTTGTTTTTTGTGTTATGCTTTGCTACATTTTCGGCAGACAGACACCGACTTTATTTACAGGTATACCCATTCCATTGGCAATTTTTCGGAGCAATTCCACCAGCAACTACTTCCAATTGGTGATTGGATAGTTCTGGGTAGGATTTTTTGGTTGATTTTTTGTTTTCGTTGTTTTTTGTTGTAAGTTCTTCTTTCATAGCTTTAATTGCAAAAGTAATTTAACAACACAACAATAACTTATAACACCAATAAGGATACATCCGAGGTATTACCTAATTTAAAATGTTTGAATCTAAAAAGACTTGGACTCGATAAAATAGGTAATGAAAAAGATGAACCGTCTCTTATTTACCATTTATATGATTGAACAGCATTAAGAGACGTAATTTTTAATTACTCAGGCTTTTCAGCTTTGAATTGGGTCATCTGGTGGTGGATGCCGGACAATTTCTCTATCAGCAGCACGAATATTAATTATTCTAGGTCGGTTGAATACTAATTCTGTGACTGTGGCGCGTCCTGTTGGTGTCAAGCCGATAATCAATAGTGTATCTTTTGACCAGATAAAGTGTTCTTGCCAATTATCAGTGCGAGGATTAAATAAAGGCACTTCTGATAAAGACTGTTCATCAAAGGCTTTAAGTTTATCTGATTTTTGGCGATTGCAATGAAAACACGCCAAAGCTAAATTATCAATTAAATTAGCACCACCTTTGGTAAGAGGAATTACATGGTCTACAGTGAAGGAAACATATTGCCATTGTTCCGATGCGTGACAATATTCGCACAGAAATTTAGCTCGTTGACGTACTTGATTTTGAGTAGCTTCACTGATGTAACGATTTGCAGACAAATCTCTGATTTCCTATAATTCACTTTGGTTTTGAGTTAGCGATGAATTTCTGATCATCCGATTTACAAAACTCAGATAATCGTCTAATTCCTCATATTCATCTAATTCTTTTTCTTCCTCTAAAGTAAGTGCAGATTCTTTTTGCTTAATCAATAATGCTTCAATTCGTCCCTGTACTAAGCTGGAAGCTCGAAAAATTGGCACTCCTTCTACTAGCTCGATGCGGACAGCGCCATCTAATGGTAAACTGTTGGGCAAGTGTGACAATTTCATAAGTAAATTGGTTGTCATGGCATTAACCGGGGAGATAAACCAAGCTGTTCACAGAAATGCTTACTGTACTCTGCGGTTTCCCAATTTTGGGCAGATTTAACTTGTTCTATAGTTAAACCTTTAGCGTTCCAAAAATTAGCTCCTTCTATATTGGCGTTATTAAGCTTTGCTCCTTCAAGGTTAGCATTTCCAAACTTTGATCCTTTCAAATTGGCGCTTTGGAGATTGGCATTTTTAAGAACTGCTCCACGAAAACTAGCCTCTGCAAAATCAGAACCCTCAAGGTTAGCTGACTGAAGATTAACACCCCAAAGAATTGCTTTTGAGAGTTTAACTTGTTGAAGAGAAACATGAGGGGCAATCAAGTAAGCTCCTGCTGCCGCCGCGTTGAAACCTATTGGAAACTTGGTATATTCATCATATAAAACTTCTCTTAGGTCGGTACTTTCCAATTTAGCTTTTACAAGAGAAGCACCATAAAGTCTAGCTCTATAAAGTTTAGCTTTACTAAGATTAGCTTGCTCAAGTCTTGCTTGTGTAAAATCAACCCCTGTGAGATTAGCTCCTACCAAATCTGCTCCAGTTAAGTCAATACGTTTTAAATCAGCATTTGGAACATCAATATTTCGCAGAGAAACACCGTCACTGGCTAATTCTTCCAGAGCCATTTTTCTAGCATAGCTAGTAACTGTACCAGAAGCCCCCGCCGCATCGATGGCTTTCCAGTATTCAAAATGTGTCCTCTTTCTTTCAGTTTGAATCCTTTCTTCTCGGTTTGGAAGTTCAAGTAGAAAAACTGTTACACCTATCAGGACACTTAGTTTACTAAGCGCATCAAGTATTTGGATAAAACCTAACTTTGGAAGCCACTGAGCAATTGATTCAGAAAAAATTAAGGTAATGACTAAGATTATTAAAGCACTGAGCCAAACAGACCAAATAAAAAGTCGCTTTAGCCATAATAATGATTTGACTTTCTCCTTTGGTTGATTGCTTGTCAAGATTATTTAGCCTTTTACTACCTACGTGCTTAATATAACAAGTTGTAGTAGGGTTAAATCTACATACGGTGAAGTTATATAAACGCTGCTGGAATTTCTATCTACTAGCCAACTTTTTTTCACCTTCACCACGTAAACTGGAAACTAAAATCGCGCCTGTTGACCAAATGTCAACGTATCTTCTAGGAACGAAAGCCAGTGTCAACTTCTGACAATCAATGCCGCATTATTGCCCTGTTTAACCAAGCGGGTGGTATCGCCAAATCGACACTGACAAAAGTGATGGTGTTAATGCCACGTTACTGATGCCATCCATTCAAGGCTGATTATAAGTACGAATTTCTCCATGTTGCCGAATGTGTTCAACTAACCGCTTAGTTTCACCCCCTGCTAATTCTAGTTCCCTGACATTGCCCACTAAAACAAACAATTCCCTTGCTCTACTAACGGCGGTATTTAGTAAATTGGGTTTGCGGTTGAGGAACCAAAAACTATGCTCTTGGTGGCACTGGTAAGGAGAAAAGATGATAGCCGCTTTCTCTCCACCTTGAAAATTATGAACTGTGCCAATATCATCCCAAGAAAAGTTTCGCCAACGGTTAGAGAGCCGATACTTGAGCGCGTTAGCTTGCTGCAAAAACGGCGACATCACCCCAATTGTTTTTGAGTTGTCATCCGAGTTAGTAGAGTACCCATGTTTGAGCAAGGACGCAATTATAGTTTCTACAGCATCAATTTCTTCTGGATTGGTATTATGGGTGTGGCTTCCTTCAACGTGGTAAGCCAGCAGATGCTTGACCGTTGCAGTCTGCTGATCACCTGAAAGGATTTGCAGACCACCGGGATAGTTGGGGCTGCAAAACTGAATAATAGGTGGGGTGCAACGGTAATGATTAGAGAGGATAATGCCGTTGCCCAAGTCCCCTTCTGCACCACTAGAGCCAGCAGCGCGATGATAAGCCGTAGCTGTATATTTAGCGGTGGGGGCATAACGATAGTAGTCTTCATTCCCCATGCCCCTATCCAGAAAGGCAGTTTTGAAATATTGTTTGATGGTATCGTCGCAAAGGTTTACGATTGGCTCAATTTGTTGCGGGTCGCCAGCCACTACTGCCCGTTGCGATCGCACCAGCAAGGGAAACAATTGATGTACAAGAGTTGTCCCCGCTTCATCCACCAGTGCCAGCTTGATGATATTGGGCTGAAGAATTGGCAACATATTACGCATTGATTGAAGGGTGGAGGTAATGACAGGGAAAATCAAGCTCAAGTCACGATAGATGGCATCACCATCAGTTGAAAGTTTTAGTAATGCCTCTCCATCCCCTGCTAATACACTGCCGTAAGTTTCTAATGCCCTCATAACGCTATGCTTGCGTCGGAGGACTTCTTGCAACAGAAACGCCCAGGCACGTTGAAACAGTTCTACCTGTAATTGGTGGTGGTCGCGGTAAAAAAGATTGTAGAAATCCCCTTGTGGGTAACTATCGATTTGTTTCTGAATTTGTTGATGTTCTGTTTGCTTTAACTCCAGTTCCTTAGTTAAAACCGTTATTTGGCTTTGAATTTCAGTTACTTCCAGGTTTTGATTCTGCCATTGCTGTGAGAAATCTAGTTTTTGGTTAACAGAAGCCTGGGCTGCGGTTAAACTAGGGTGGTCAAGAGGGGTCTGAAAAGGATGAGAGGAAGCCAAGGTGTTTAAAACAGCAGCGTTGATTCGCAAAGCCAAGCGGCGAAAAATTCGTTGATCGGTAGTAGCATTAAGCCAGTTCAAGGCGCGTTTGGTGATAGAGTCAGACTCTTTTGGTAGTTCTCGTTCTGCCTGGGATAACTCTTCTCGTATTTGCAGGTAGGCATCAAGGGGAAAATTTTCGTAAGGAGCCAAACTTGATAGCTGTTCAGTTAGGGCTTGTAACTCGGAAGACTTGGCAGCAATATCGTCATTGAGTAATTGTATTTCTAGATCCAGTTGCGATCGCCGTTCAATGTCAATAACTTTTTGAGCAGTATTAAAGCGGTCTTGCTCTATAAGTTGCTGAATTTCACTTTCTGCTTGGAGTAATTCGAGTTTGGCTTGTTGCCAAGCAGATTGATTAAATTCAGTCTGACGCAGCCAATCTTGGGTTGATTGTAGTTTGGGTAGAGTTTCCTTACGGATATTAGTTTGGTTGCCGCCTGGAAGATAAAACTGTTGAGCAGAAGAATTTATAGTCAGTCGTTGTTGGAATTTTTTAACGGTGCTGTTATTAGTGCCGACAAAAAGTATTAAATTATTTGCATCATCTTCACCGCGAACAAGCCGTAACGCCCGATTCACTACTTGCTGTGCTATGAGGTGGAGAAACACTTCTGTTTTTCCAGTTCCCGGAGGGCCACAAACAGCAGTTAGTAAGTTCTCTTGGGCGTGTTTGAGGACAGACGCTTGAAATTCATCAGGTGCATGATCCGGGAAAGCTCCCCAGAACATCACTTCATCTCTGGGTAATTGTGGCTGACCCCATAAGTACTGCATTGCTGGGTGAATTTCAGTTAGCCATTCGCTATTACAGTCAGGTTGTTGAACTTCCTTAAGGATTTCTTGTATGTCTTGCTTGAGAAGGGCATTGTAGGGCGTAAAGTCGCAGCGAAGCAAATAAGGTTGTCGAGAGGTTTTGTACTTGACTTCGGGTAAATCTACCAGTTCAAGAAAGTCTCGAAGCGTTGGGAATCTTCCTTTAAAAGTGTCTTCTAAAAATTTTCCAATTCCTGAAGCAACAATCAGCGATTCGGCTTGTTCTTCTTCTAGCCCGTACAGCCGCATCAAATTAACAACCACTGGCTGAAACTCGTATTCGGTCAAGTCCCAACCCGTTTTGCGGTAATTACCTTTGAATATGGGTGAAATATCAATTGTAAACAGAGGCAGGTATTTCAGCCTTTGCTCTTTCCCCTTGCCATTGATTATATAGATTTGTGGGAAAGCAACAGCCATCTGAACATCATTTTTGTTCCCTCTTTTAGCTGCTTGTTGCTGTTGCTGGAATTGCGTAAATACTTCGTTATCTAACAGTAGCTTGTTGCCAACAAGCTGCACTCCCTTATCTACTACTTTTGAATAGATATCTGAAGAACGCTCGACCTCAGCTTGAGTCAGTTCTTCTAACCTGATGTAGCCTAACCAAGCTTGTACTATCTGGATAAGTTTTTCTGACTCTAGCATGGTCACTTAAACATGAATCTTAGGCACTAAAGCTTAGTATAAAAAATATTTGAGCATTTTGCCTTCTACGTCCTGGTTTTGGTATGTCAGGTTATTCAACATTTGTCAGCGTCTCCAGTTGTGCAAGTAGTTTTTCTATTTGCTTGCGCCTCTTAGGGTCTGACCAAATACGCGACTTTCTTAGTTTGGTAGTCGCAGTAGTAAAGCGCTCTTTATAATCGTTAGACTCGGTGTTTGGGGTAGAGGCTGGGGTTTTCTTCTCACTAATGCGCTGTCTGATTTCGCTTAAAGACCAGTTGTTGGCAAGAGCTTGTTCTAAAAACTCAACACGCTCATCTAATTTCTGAATCTGGGCGATCGCTCTAGCTTTGGTGTACTCAAGTGAGCCTTCCCTTAGTGCATCAAGGATATCTTCTGGGAGGTTTAACAAGGGCAGGCGGTTCTTAACGAAAGATTCCCAGGTCATTAACCCTAAGCCATCAAACACCTCTTCAACGATTTTGAGGTCTTGGTTTACAGCAGGCTCATGATTAAGGGCTGAATCATCCGTTTCGGTTTCGCCCATAACGTTATGGGTAGATAATTCAATATCACCTTCATCGTCACTGATAGCGTTATTGGTAGAATCATTTTCAACTCCGCCCATAACGTTATGGGTAGGTTCATCACCTTCGCCATCGTGTGCGCCCATAACGTTATGGGTAACTGTAGATGCTTTGTTCTCTAGGCGTTGTAGACGATACAGGAATGGGGGTATCTCCTCAACACTTCGACCTAGTTTGAGAGACAGCAGTTGCAGGATACCTTCAGTTTCTTCAATTGGGTTCAGGTCTTCCCGAAGTAAGTTTTCTATAAGTGCCAGTTGAAAAGCGGCGTTATCGTCTAATTGTCTGATGACAACGGGAACTTCTTTTAACCCAATCCCTTGGGCAGCACGATAGCGCCGCTCTCCTGTGACTAATTCGTGTTTCTCTCCATCAAGGGGACGTACTAAAATGGGTTGCAGTATGCCATGCTGCTTGATGGATTCAGTTAACTGCTTTAATGCTTCTGGGTCAAAATAACGGCGCGGTTGATTCGGCGGCAGAACAATCTGGTCTAAGGGTATGGATTGAGCAGAACCAGCATTCGCTACGCCTGTGGTGTCCCAAGGTACATCAATTTTGCTTTTGAGGGGTTGACTGGCTTTAGTG
>CAXUOL010000293.1:0-8018 GCA_964252435.1 uncultured Nostoc sp. | reverse complement strand
AGCAGTTTTTAATCTCCCTCTGCTTCCCCTGCTACCCCTGCTTCCCCTGCTTCCCCTGCTCCCACTCTCCCCATCTATAAGCGAGGTCTAGTCATGAGTCATCCACAGCCACTCGCAACCAACAACGAAAATTCTTTACAGGAGTTAATATGGGCGATCGCTACTTCTCAAGAAGAATTTTCCCTGATTTTGGCACTTTGTAATGGAGCTAGTTTGCGAAGGCGTTTGGTGCAAAGTCTGCAAGCGTCGAGCGATTTGAAAATTCGGGAGATAGTTTTGGATAAGTCGATTAAAACATTTTTCCAGACTATCCAAAATTTACTTGGTTCTGAGCATCCCCAGGCGCTGGTAGTATCAGGTTTAGAATCGGTCAGCAAGCTAGAACAAGTGCTGAGTGGTGCTAATCAGGTCAGGGAGGAGTTTAGAAAAAATTTTCACTTCCCGTTGGTGTTGTGGGTAACGGATGACGTGCTGCACAAACTCATGCGATTAGCACCAGATTTACACAGTTGGAGTACTATCGTTGAATTTGCGATCGCCACTGATGATTTAATTGATTTTATCCAGCAAACTGCTGATGAAGTCTTTGAAAAAGTTTTAGCTGCTGGTGCAGGCAGATATCTCGATAGTACGGCGCTGAATTTACAAGTTGGCTCTCCACGCCGAGTTGAGTTGGAGTCAGCATGGCATGATTTACAAAATCGTCGTTTGAGTTTGAATCCAGAACTGGAAGCGAGTTTAGAATTTATGCTAGGTCGGGCGAATTCTAGTTCACTGGAATTGTCAAGGCAATATTATGAGCGTAGTTTAGCTCTTTTTGTCAACGATTCTCCATCGCCCAGCTTCTTAGAGCGACGCGCCTGTTTACTTTACTCTCTAGGACTTTGGTGGCGTACCTATGCAGTGTTACATCACCCCGAACAGGATCGCGCTACTAGTTGTGCTAAAGGTTATTTTCAGGAATGTATTGAGGTATTTGAGCAAGCTAATCGCCAAGATTTGGTAGCAAAATTTATCAACGCTTTGGGTTCTGTATTGCAAGATTTGCAACAGTGGGAAGAGTTGGAGGCTGTTGCTAACAAAGCAATTGTGTTGCATCAAACCTATCCCAATCAGTTTAAACTAGCCAGAGCTTATAGCTTTCTGGCTGAGGTGCTAATTGCTAAATCCGCTTGGAATGAGGCAAAGCAAACAGCCGAACAAGCGCTTTCTCTGTTGGATAGCGTGCAAATAGATACATCTGCGCCAGTCTCAGAGGAGATGAAAGCAGATTTAGATTGGGAAAGGTCTTATCATCGAGGTTGGTATTTATTTGCGTTAGCGCGATCGCAATCTGCACTCAATCAATCAGAAGCAGCACTGCAAACTTTAGAAACTGCCAGAACAGAAACCAAAGCACAATACGATCCAGAGCTTTACATTCAGATTTTGGCAGAGTTACGAGCAAACTACTTTAAAAAAGGTGAATATCGAACTGCATTTCATCTTAAACAAGAACAGCGATCGCTTGAACAGCAATATGGTTTCCGTGCTTTCATTGGTGCAGGTAGGTTACAAGCACAACAAACAGTAAATAACCCGGCTTTAGCATCCGTTGAACAACAAGAAACAGTCGCCACAGAAATCGCTGCTTCTGGAAGACAGCAAGATATTAATCGCCTGATTGAGCGCATGGGTCAACATGACCGCAAACTAACAATTATTCATGGGCAATCAGGTGTTGGTAAAAGTTCAATTTTACAGGCTGGATTAATCCCGGCATTGAAACAGAGATCCATTGGTGTTCGTGATGTTTTGCCTGTTTTACAGCAAGTTTATCCAGATTGGATTATCGAATTAGGCAACAGTTTACGAGATGCTATTTCTGATTTACCACGCATTCCTTATGAAGGCAGAAGCTATGAATACTCTCCTCCCTTAAGAGAAGACACAGCAGGGGAAAAGTCTATTCTCAACCAATTAGAAAAGCATGATGATTATAACCTGCTGACAGTTTTAATCTTCGATCAATTTGAAGAATTTTTCTTCATTTATAATGATCCAAGCAATAGACGAAAATTTTACGAATTTTTACGTGACTGTCTAGATATTCCTTATATAAAGGTGATCTTGTCCTTGCGCGAAGATTATCTACATTATTTATTGGAATGTAATAATCGCCTTGCCAACTTTGATGTAATTAATAACAATATTTTAGATAAAGATATTCTCTACCATTTGGATAACTTTTCATTAGAAGACGCTAAATTAATTATTCAAAACTTAACTCAAAAAAGCCAGGTAGTTTTAGAACCATCATTAATTGATGAACTGGTGAAGGATTTAGCTAGAAACTTAGGTGAAGTACGCCCCATTGAATTGCAAGTAGTAGGAGCGCAATTACAAACAGAAAAAATAACAAAGCTAGAACAGTATCAGCAACATGGCCCTAAAGAATACTTTGTTGGGCGATTTTTAGAAGAAATCGTTAAAGACTGCGGTTCTGATAATGAACAGATAGCCAAACTAGTTTTATATTTACTCACAGATGAAAATAATACCCGCCCTTTAAAAACTCGTGCTGATTTGGAATTAGAGTTAGATGTAAAAACTGAAAAACTCGACTTAGTTTTAGAAATCTTAGTGAAATCGGGGTTAGTGCTAAGGGTGCCAGCATCACCTGCTGACCGCTATCAGCTAGTACATGATTATTTAGTGCCATTTGTGCGCCAGCAACAATCAGCTAGATTAATTGCTGAGTTGGAAAAAGAGAGAGAACAACGAAAGTTAACAGAAGCAAAGCTGAATGAAGTTCTTAAGCAGCAACTACTAGAAACACGTCGCGGATTGCTTTGGAAAGTATCACTAGGAACGATAGCTGGAGCATTAACAATATTCTTACCTGTGGTGTTGATAAGTCAGAACAATACCCAACTCATATCTATAAGTACAGAAGCAAAAGGGCTACTAAAATCGAATCAAGATTTAGAGGCACTGGTCAAAAGTATAAAAGCAGGTAAACGACTCCAACAGTGGTGGTCAGTTGGAGTAAAACCCGAAACCGAAATGCAAGTAAAGACTGCATTACAAGATGCAGTTTATACCATAAAAGAGCGTAACAGTTTAGAAGGATATAGTGATACTGTCACGAGCGTTAGTTTTAGTCCTGACGGTAAGATGATAGCCACTGGCAGCGCGGATGGCATGGTGATAATTTGGAATCGCAATGGTAGAAAAATCAAAGATTTTAAAGCTCACGAAAAGAATATTACTAGGCTTTGCTTCAGTCCCAACAGTCAAAACATACTTACTGCAAGTGGAGATAAAACTTTTAAACGGTGGAGTATAGAAGGTAAAGAAATTACCACCTTCAAAGGACATGAAGACGAGATTACTAGTTTTAGCTTCAGCCCCGATGGTCATAAAGTGATTTCTGGTAGTAAGGACAAAACTTTAAGACTTTGGAATTTGGACGGCACAGAAATCAAAACTTTCAGAGGATATAAGCAGAGCATTAGCAGTGTCAGCTTCAGCCCTGATGGTAAGATAATTGCTTCTACTAGTAACGAGATGATGAAATTATGGAATCTAGATGGAAAAGAAATTAAAACATTGAATGAAGGAGGTAATGGCGTCAGCTTCAGCCCCAATGGTCAAACTGTTGTTATAGGATATGGTAATAATGTTACACTAAGGCGTCGTGACGGCTCTTTTATTAAGTCATTCTATGGTAATTATCCAAATCCAGTTTTTAGTCGTGACGGTCATACTATTAACACGGCTGTTTTCTCCAGACAAACTCTACTCGCATCAATTTTAAAGATTGACACTGGAAACACAGTTTACTTTAATTTTCTAGGACATAGAAATACAGTCACTAGTGTTAGCTTCAGCCCTGATGGTAAGATGCTCGTTTCTGGAAGCGAGGACAAAACTATAAAACTCTGGAGTCTGGAAAACAGAAATTTCCAAACTTTTAATGGAACTGATTCGGGTGAAGTGAAGGAAGTGAATGAAGTCGGTTTCAGTCCCAATGGTCAGATAGTTGCCTCTATTAATAATAAAGAAGTAAAACTTTGGCAACGTGATGGCATTCTAAAGACAACCTTGCCAGAAAGTAATTCAAAAATAATTTTCAGTACCGATACCCATAAATTGGTTTCTGCCAGTCAGATTAGCACATTGCAACTTTGGCAGCAGAATGGTACTTTTGTTAAAAATTACCAGGATAAATTTATTAATGGTAGTTTCAGCCCCGATAAACAAACAATTGCTCTAGTAAGGAATGATAATACTATAGAACTATCCTCAACTGATGGCAAGCCAATTAAAATTCTCGAAGGTCACAAAGATAAGGTATACCAGATTAGCTTCAGTCCAAATGGAGAAACTCTTGCCACAGCTAGTAAAGATAAAACTATCAAACTCTGGCGTCGTAATGGAACATTTATTACTACCCTTAATGGACTCAATAAAGTATCTCAGATTAACTTCAGCCCAGATGGAGAAACTCTTGTCACAGCTAGTGAAGATAAAATTATCAAACTCTGGCATCGCAATGGAACACTTATTACCACCCTTAATGGTGATATCCAAAATATCGGTTTCAGCCGTAATAGCAAAACGTTAGCTATTTTGGACAGCGATAACACTGTAAAATTTCTGACCAGGGACGGGAAATTAATTAAGAGTCTGAAATCTGATCGGGAAATGTCAGTAATTTTTAGCTCTGATGGTGAGATAATAGCTATTAACAGTCGTGAGACTGAGAAGATACCAGAATTATGGCGTATGGATGGCACTTTTCTGACAAAGCTTCAGACTAATGACAAAAGCCGTTATATTAAAGTCTCAGATTTTACACCTGATAGTCAAGTAATTGTTGGTGACAATTATGATAACAAAGTATATTTTTGGAAGCGTGATGGATCTTTTCTCTCAAGTTTTGAAAAAAATGTAAGTATTTTTAGTCCTGATTACCAAACTTTGGTCACTGTTGAAGGTAATGACAAGGTAAAGCTTTGGAAGCGTGATGGTACAGCAATTAGAACTATTCAAGTCAAAAGTCAAAAGGCAAATTTAAGCGAGAATAATTATTCATCAAAAATTATTAAATTTAGCCCAAATGGTCATATATTAGTTATACCTACAGGTTTTGGTAATGTAGAAGTATGGCGGATTGACGGTACTTTTATCAAAAGTTTTGAGTGTCTTCCAGATAAAAATATTAAAGAGTTTGATGATGATAATTTCTGCAACGCTCAACTGCCGCTGAGTTTTAGTTCAGATAGTCAAACCTTAGCTATCCGCACTAAGAAGAATGAAGTGCAATTCTGGGGAATTAATGACAACGCTAAGACAAAAGTAAAATTGTTAAAAACTATCAAGGGACAAAATAATCGGGTTGAAAGCATGGTGCCTATCCCCAATAGCAATAAAATAGCAATTTTTGGGAGTGATGACGTAGTAAAACTCTGGCAGCTTCCTGAACAATCAGGCAAGGAAGCTCAACTATTAAAGACTTTGCCAGGGCATAAAAATTGGATAAACAGTTTGAGTATCAGTCCCAAGAGTGGAATGATTGCTTCAGCAAGCGACGATAATACTGTGAAACTTTGGCGGCGTGATGGTACTCTGGTCTACACTTTCACTAAGCATAAAAACAAGGTCAACAGTGTGAGTTTTAGCCAAGATGGTGAGCTAATTGCCTCAGCGAGTGATGACAAAACTATTAAAGTCTGGCAACCCGATGGCACAGTAATTAAATCTTTTGAAGAGCATGGTAACAAGGTAACAAGTGTGAGTTTCAGCCCCGATAGTAAAACTATTGCCTCTGCTAGTCAAGACAACACCATAAAACTTTGGAGTCTAGATAGCAAAAATAGTAAAAGTTCAGCCACTTTAAATGGTGATGAACCTGTTACCAAAGTCATTTTCAGCCCAGATGGCAAGATGATTGCCTCAGCTGGTGTGACAAAAGTCAAACTCTGGAGTATTGATGGTACTTTACTGACAACTTATGAGCGCTTTGGTAGCAGTGATGTCAGTTTTAGCCCAGATGGTAAGAGTATTGCATCTGGTGATTCTGATGGTGTTTTGGTTTGGGATTTTGACTTAAATCAACTTCTCAAACGCGGTTGTGAGATAGCACATGATTATCTGAAGAATAACCCAAAAGCAGAGAGCGATCGCTATATCTGTGACGATATTTACACCAACAACTGAAAGAGTGATAAAAATGTGCAGCTTAAATACACCTTACAAAACAATCAAAATAGCCCTGGCGTAGAGTCACTAGCAACTTGGGTTATTATGATGTTTTGATTTATTTGTTACTTTTCGCAATTGAGTAATAATCACTCGAGCAATACCTAATCCAAAAAGCGCAACAGTCGGCGCCGATTCAGGAACACGTTCACTAATTACTGTAACATTGGGGTCATTAGCATCACCCGTGAAATATACATAATTAAAAGCGTCTTTATCATTAAGAATACTCGCGCGTAAAAACAATCCACTCCACCGAGCTAAAGTTTCAATTGCTACATCTTGAGGTATTGTAGGTGTGTTTCTGTCTGGGAATGGTCCAGGTGGGTTGTTGGTATTTGTAATCCCGTAATGATTGGCGCCTGTTAAAGTTATCAAAGTTTTTGGAGGATTTTGTATATTCTCATAAGTTCCATCAGTAACAAAAGGAGGTATTATACCATCCAGTGTTCCTTTTAATAAAGCAACAGGTATTCCCGAATTATTAATAGGAATGTACTCCACGGGTAAAACGTTTGGAGTGCGTGCTAAACCTGTAGCATAAAAGACGCCAGCTACGACTTCAGTAGGCAAGGTTGTAGGTGAAGAGCAAAAACGAGGCAGGCAAACATCTGCAATTGCAGATAATCCGACACCACCACCAAAGGAATGTCCTAGCAATCCAAGTTTTTGAGTATTAACAATACCTGCAATAGGTGAATTAGAATTAGAATTTTCTGTTCGCATTTGTGCAAGAACAGCATTAATTTGCTCGACTTGAGAAAAAAGTCCTTTGCCTAATGGTCGGAGCACGCGCTCGTTATTGGGTACAACTACTACAAACCCGTAGCGAGCTACCGTACTAGCATAATTTGAATAATTTGATTTATCTACATTAGCGCCTTGTAGTAACAGTGCAATAGGAAATGAGTAATTATTAGTTTTTAAATTAGATAGGTTAGGAAAATAAATATCAGCGACATCATTAGTTGTAGATATATTTGTTGTATAGCTTGTAACATCTGTAAATATAGGAGAGGGATTGAACGTTGTAGCAGTGGCTGTTTTACTCATACTTAATACAACTAATGATGCATCTGCAACTACTAACAAAGTTTTAAGTTTCAGCACACTCATACTCCTTCCACACTTACAAATTTATTCTCATTCTAGTATCGAGTGTTTTGATTTTAATAAATAACTTTATTTTTAGGTACGCCAAACTTCGAGAGATAGTTAACGACTAAAATTGTTGTAAGGAAACTCCAAAAAATAAATTATCCAATTTTTGGAATCAAAACGACTTTTCCTCCCCCTGCAAGAACTGCCCTAAAAGCGATAGGATATTTTTTTATTTGGAAGTCCCTAACTTCAAGCGGCTTTGTTGCATGAAACAGAAAAAGACACACCTTCTCTTAATAGAGTGGTGAATCAGTGATTTCATGAAATGGTGGTATGACCTACCACTTTTGGCGCATCAACCTGCAAACTCATCTGCTCACAACGCACAGTTAACCGAGGTTGACCCAAACCTATTCCAGAAAAAGGACTTTCGGCAGGGATTTCTAACTTAGAACCAATCAAACCCAACAAAGACTTAAATTCAGCAGGGAATATCAGCAAATCAGCACCCTTAGCGCTGAAACTAGAAGCACTTAACCACTGTCTCCATGCCAAGCTTTGTTGATTATACTTAAGACTACACAATTTCCGCTTTTCCTGATGCACAGTAACATACTTTCCTTGTTCCCAGGTAAACTTAGCTAGTTCCTTTGGTAGTCCCCAAATTTCTC
>CAXUOL010000292.1:0-8019 GCA_964252435.1 uncultured Nostoc sp. | reverse complement strand
AGGAACCAAACACCTAGCTTCACGTTAAGCTGGTCAGTGATGCATGTCATTGATGAGTTTAGTCCTTTATCTGGGATGACACCAGAATCGTTAACCCAGACAAATACTATGCTGATTGTCTCTTTGAGTGGCATTGATGAAACAGTTGCCCAAGTCGTCCATGCCCGTCATAGCTATAGTGCGAATGAGATTTTGTGGAACAATCAATTTGTCGATATCTTTCACCACACACCCGATGGAAATCGCTACATTGATTACAACCACTTCCACGATGTTTTACCTTTAGAGTGAAGGGGTGAAATTCCTGAAAGTTACTCGGAAGTCTGATTAAGTGGTGGTTGTAAGGGTTTAACGACCACCCGACCATTTTCAATTACAGTGCAACTTTTAACCGCGCTCTTACTGTGGTTAACTGGCACATCCTGGCACTGCTTTTGGTAGGAGATATTTTGCTCTTGTTGTTGGTTGAGGACGACAACACAACAGGCGCACGAAGCAAAGGACATATAACTTAATTTTGATCTCTTTTGATCTCTATATCTATTATCGCGCTACTGATGCTATTTGACTGAAAAATTTGCTACTCATGTATTTCGATCGTTAAAAGCTCCTGCCTGTCAAATTTTTGGTAAGGCATCAAGTAAAAATAAGTAGTGCGAGCATCTTGCTCGCGCGGGCAAGATGCCCACACTACAAATATTAAATTGTTCAACTTATTTTTACACGACTCCTAAGTACTTGCTTTATTGTGCTTCTAGCCTGTTTGATATATCTAAACCAATTCAACAGGAAAGCGGTTGTGAAGCAGGAAGTAAGCGCCAAGTACCCCCTAGTACAAGTTATCTAGTATAAAAAGTCTAGCGTTGGGTAATTTTGGGTAAATCTTATGTAACGGTTAGATAGTGGGTTTTTCTAATGAAAAAATTTTTGAGATATCTGGGTTTAGGTTTGCTATCTACGTTCTTGACTGCTACTCCCGGATTGGGGGCTGAACGCATTAGCTTTTATTATCCTCCCTTCGGCGAATTTTCCTTATCGGTGGACTCGCTGGAAACCTTTGCTAAAGAAGGCAAAATCGATCAAGATTTTTCATTTTATGCTAGTCGTGCGACTCCCGAACAACTTGCTCAATTGCGGGATCTACTCCAGCAGCGCTTTAATGTCACTCCTACACTAGTATCTCAAGTTACCTACTCACCGATAGGCGAACAGTTGGTGCAACAACTGGGAAAATTACTCCTCACTGAGTCTCGAAAAAATGGCTTCTATGCCATACGTGCCTCTTTAATTTTGTCTGCTGCCGATCGCGAGGGGTTAACAGTTGTGAATTTATTGCGGAAATTTCCTAGCGATACTATCCGGGTGAATTTCACAGAAGGGTTAAGGATAGTCGATGACTTGTCGCAATTGATCAAAAAAAAGGATGAAGTTTTTGCCTCTCTGCAAAAAGAAGCGATCGCTCAAGCAGCCACTTCCAAAATTGATTTCTCCCAAAAACCAGATTTGCGATCGCCAGGAAAATTCACCTGGCAGAAAAAAAGCCTAGAGTTAAATGACATTCGTCGCTCACGCCGTCTACCTGTGGATATCTATTTACCGTCAGCAGGTTCACAAAAAGCTGGAGAATTACTCTCGCCTCCCTTTCCCCTAATTGTAATTTCTCATGGACTGGCCTCAGACCGCTCTACCTTTGTCTACCTAGCTGAACATCTAGCATCCTATGGTTTTGCCGTTGCTGTACTAGAACACCCTGGTAGTAATGCCGAACGCTTTCAACAATATTTTGCGGGTTTGGCAGGGCCGCCAGATGCAGCAGAATTTATCAACCGACCTTTGGATATCAAATATCTACTCAATGAACTCCAGCACCTAGATAAATCCGATCCCACTCTCCAGGGAAAACTCAATTTTCAGCAAGTTGGGGCGATCGGTCAATCCTTTGGTGGTTATACTGTTTTGACTTTAGCAGGAGCCAATATTAACTTTAGCCAACTGAGGCAAGATTGCAATCCCGATAATTCATCTTTTAATTTGTCGCTCTTTTTGCAGTGTCAAGCAAACGATTTACCTCCAAAGAATTACGAACTCAAAGACGATCGCATCAAGGCGATCATTGCGATTAATCCCATTGACAGCTCAGTTTTGGGTCAGGGGGGAATCAGTCAAATTAAAATTCCCGTCATGCTGGTAGCAGGTAGTCAAGATGTTTTCGCACCACCCGTATTTGAGCAAATTCGCCCCTTTACCTGGCTTTCTGACTCCAATAAGTACCTAGCTTTGATTGAAAATGCTACCCACTTTTCAGCGATCGCCGAACCTACTCCTCAAAACGATGTCTTACCTGTGCCACCTGCCTTGCTGGGCCCCCCCGATCGTGCTGCTGTTTATTCCTATCTCAACGCTCTCAGCGTCGCTTTTTTAGAAACCCATCTCCTTAACCGCCCTGAATACCGTTCCTATTTGCAGCCTTCCTACGCCACATTTATCAGCAAAGAGCCGCTTAATCTTAGTATTTTACAGTCGTTGTCGGTAGCTCAGTTCGATCAAGTTTGGAGTGGGTCAACTCCTCAGTCCAGCAAGCCATCAAATCCTCAACTTATCCCTACCCCTTATCAGCCTTTGAGGCAATGAAACAGCCCTGTTGCTTTTGCAGAGGGGTTAGAGGGATCAAAAACCTGTGGTGCAACTCTCAAATACTTGTGTGTAGACACAAGTATTTGATGAGAATTAGGGAGGATCGAGGTTTCAGGTTTTCAATGCGTAAATCCTGAGTGGTTCTCAATGGCGTGGAATACAGGAAGAAGCCTACAAATCTGTTAGCAGCCTTGCTTTTCTCAGAATAAATGTCATTACGGTTTCTTTTTTGGAAATGATATCAGCTATAACTTCCATTCCTGATTGAATGGGATAGGATTTATCGCCCTTTTTTAAATAAAGTCTCTCTGCCTCAATTGTCACCTCATAGTAAGGCGCAATTGGATCGCCGTTAATTTGAGATGTAATCGCGTCGGCGGTTATGGCTCTAACAGCTCCTTTGAGGATGCCGTAATCTGGGTACGGATAGGCAGAAAGCCGCATTTGTACTTTCCCTTGTGAACATTTTGTTACTTGTACGACTTTACACACCTGTACTTTGCTAATATCAGAAGCGGCAACACGGGCTTTGATCACTAGAGGTGCTTTACTAGGAGCAATTTGAGCGATCGCATCCCCAGCACGAACAACTTGCCCAGGATTTCTTAATTCTAGTTTCAGGATAGTACCTGCCTCTGAAGCCTGAATTACAGTTTTTTGCAGTTCTGTTGAGAGTTGTTTTAGCTCTTCTTTAGCGCTGCTGATTTGATTTTGAATTTCTACTTGACGCCCAATAAGTTCTTGTTTTTCTTTGTTCAATGTAGCTAAAGTAGACTCACCCTTTGCCTGTTCTTGAGGAATCCTTTCTTGGGCGATCTCCACATTTGCACTACTGGGATTGAGTCCAGTTTTGATCCGTTCTAATCTGGCAAGTGCTGCTTTGAAAGCTTGTTCTTTTTCCTTAATCTGTAGAGTGGCGATCGCTCCAGTATCTGCTAACTGCTGATATCGCTTCAGTTCCTCCCTCGCTAACTCCACAGAGGCTTCTACTTCTTCCACTTCTGCCTTAGTGGTAATTCGCTTGTCTTTATAATCCCGTTGATTACGACTCAGATCGGCTTGTGCGGAGATAATTGCCCGCTGCATCGAGTTGGACTCAGCTGTGATTTGATTCTGTAGCGCTCTTAGTTGTGCATCGATTTGCGTTCTTTGTAAATGATTCTGCCGGATATTTCCAGCAATTTGGCTTTTTTTACTTTGTAATAGGGTGTCGTAGAGCAGTGCAATCTCATCTCCCTTTTTCACAACTTGATTTTCTTTCACCTTAATGCTTCTAACTGTTCCCTCTACTGCTGCTTGCACTAACCGTATCTCTCCCGTTGGACGGACAGTACCATCTGCTCTCACTACTATGTTATATTGAATGACACTTGCAAGTCCGAAGGCAGCGCCAACACTTGCAATTAAAAATATCCCTCCCAGCCATGTCCAACTGCTAATCGGAGGAAGATATTCGTCGCTATCAACTGGGCGGAGAAAGTCCGGTTGCGGGTCAATAAGCATATACGTTAAAAAACATTTTGGTTGCGCAAACAATCTAGCAAATAGCTAGCTAGTACAAAAAGGTAATGTCCCTTTGTGAGAACGAGGAAGCGACGGTCTTAGGGGTGTTCCCCATCAGCAAGAGCTAAAAGGTGAACTATAGCCTAAGTCTAAATAACAATTAGCGCCTTTTAGTAAAAATACCAAATCTTTATGATTTTTTCTAAAGCTTTACCCTTTCTTTATTTAATTGCAAAAAGTTTATATTATAAGGAAAGAACTTTTCTCTTCTAATTAATAAGTAGTTCAGCTAGTTTAAGAGCATTGTTATTACAGTATCTTATATTTTTTAAATAGTCTATGTATAAGTAAAATTAAAACAAGTTTTGCTTATGTGATAATACCTAAATCTCAAAAATCAAGTAAAATTTCTGGAGTTCTCTAATATTTGTTTTTTTCATAATTTGTATAACAAAATACTATTTGATTAATTTTATACTTTTTATTTAAGTCATTGTACCATCATTAACAGTACTAATGCGCAATTTCTCTGCTTTATTAATATGGATTTGGACAGTATTAGTTAGGAAATACTGATACAGGTATATATTTTTGACATGAAATCAAACCCAGAATATTAAACCCAGAATATTTTTTCTCTAGATAGAAAAATACTTATAGTTTTTTCAGATAATAGTGAAAACAGTATAAATATTAGCTAAGTAATACATCTGCTAAGAACTTGTAATACATATTTCTTAAGAAAATAGTTGTTTTATACACTAGTTTCACACATATAATTTGCTTAACAACATAAAAACATTCATAAATGCGCTGTTTGCATTGATGAATTTAGTGTGATGTTATCTAAATCCCAACAATCAAGTGAGAACTAAAAATATGCAAAGCACACTCTTTACCGAACTCACCGCTAGTGAAGAAGCCAACCTATCAGGTGGTGGTAAATACGGTCGTAAACGCGGTCATGGTGGTTATTTTGATGTTGATATCGACATTGATATCGACATTGACATTGACATTGATATTGACTTAGGCAAGAAGGGCAAGAAGGGCAAGAAGTACTAAACCTACTTTCTAACTAAATTTAGGAAAGGAGGAAAATTATGAGGTTTAGTAGAAGGAACATAATAAACGTAAAGACACGATTAATCGTGTCTTTACCTGGATAAAACATCACATTTCAAGCAATTTCCCCTGTTGACGCAGGTTAAGTTACTTTTGTGTGTAACCTAATGGCTAATCGATTTAATAAATAGTAGCAGCGATTAGCCATTCATTATCTAAGTAGCTATCATAACATACGTTTATTACTACCCATCTACTTTCTTCAACAAACTTCAAAAATTCTAATTGACTGTTGTTTCATAGCGACAATCAATCGGTTTCTGTAGCGCTTTTTTTCGGAAAATACTGCTTATCTTTGAGTAATAGAGTAGGTAATAAGCGCTACTGTATGCAGGGATAAGACCCTGCTATTTTTTTGGGTTTTGTCACGATGTTCTTAGATGCTGGAGTGCGAAATGAAATACCAAGTTGTTGCACAACATAGTGAAGAAGATTGTGGAGCGGCTTGTCTTGCTTCTATTGCCAAATATTATCAGCGCAACTTTACACTAAATCACATCCGGGAAGCGGTAGGCACTGGTCAATTAGGAACAACATTGTTAGGACTGAGGCGGGGAGCCGAGGCGCTTGGTTTTAATGCACGTTCTGTCAGAGCATCTAATGAAATATTAGACCGGATGAACCAAGCGCCATTACCAGCAATTATTCACTGGCAAGGTACTCACTGGGTTGTTTTGTATGGTCAAAAAGGTAAGAAATATATAGTTGCTGACCCAGCCATTGACATCCGTTATGTCTCTAAAAAAGAGTTAATCGAAGGTTGGTCAGATAAAGTAATGCTTTTAGTGGAGCCAGATTCGGTTCGCTTTTATGCTCAACCCGATGATAAGATTGACGGATTTGGGCGCTTTGTGCGGCGTGTGTTGCCCTATGGAAAAATACTATTCGAGGCTTTTCTCTGCGCTTTAATTATTGGTCTGCTTTCATTAGCTTCTCCCATCCTGCTCCAAATTCTGACGGATAATGTACTTGTTCGGGGTGACACCCAGCTTCTTAGCGCTGTGATTATTGCCGTTTTGGTGATGAATCTTGTGTCAAGTAGTTTACAACTAGTTCAATATAACCTGATTGCCCATTTTGCCCAACGGCTGGAGTTAGGATTAGTTCTAGAATTTGCCAGGACAATCCTGCGGTTGCCTTTGACTTACTATGAATCGCGTCGCAGTGGCGAGATTGTGAGTAGATTGCAAGATATTCAACAAATTAATCAATTAATTTCTCAAGCAGTTATTAGTCTGCCAAGCCAATTCTTTATTGCAGCAGTTTCTTTAGGTTTCATGCTGTTCTATAGCTGGAAACTTACCTTAATAGGTGTGATTATTGCGATTGTAATGAGTTTATCTACGATTGTTTTTCTGCCTACACTTCAACAAAAAATTAGAAGTGTATTAGTCTTAGACGCAGAAAACCAAGGTGTTCTAGTTGAAAGCTTTAAAGGCGCCCTGACAATCAAAACTACTACCGCCGCTCCCCAGTTTTGGGAAGAATTCCAGAATCGGTTTGGTCGTTTAGCAAATCAAACATTCCGCACAATTCAGATTGGAATTATTAATAGTATTTTCTCTCGGTTAGTTTCTAGTGTTGGCAGCATTAGTCTGATTGGTTTCGGCAGTATTCTGGTGATTAGTAAGGAACTAACTATCGGTCAACTGCTGGCATTTAACGGGATGAATGGTAATTTTTTGTCATTCATTAGTACTATGCTCAACTTTATAGATGAATTCACTCGTGCCAAAACTGCCACACAACGCTTAACAGAAGTTATCGATTCCACGCCGGAAAATCAAGGTGATACTAAAAAACCTTTTACGAAGATTCCTGGCAAGGCTGATATTATTTGCACAAATCTCAACTTTCACTATCCTGGGAGGCTAGAGTTACTGCAAGATTTCTCCATAACTATTCCTGGCGGTAAAGTTATTTCCCTAATTGGTTCATCCGGCTGTGGTAAAAGTTCTCTTGCTAAACTGATTGCCGGATTATATACACCTAATTCTGGTAATATTCGCATTGGTATTTATAATCTGCAAGATTTAGCCCTTGATTGTTTGCGACAACAAGTAGTCCTCGTTCCGCAAGAGGCTCATTTTTGGAGTCGCTCTATTATTGAAAATTTTCGGTTAGGTTCTCCTCACGTCACTTTTGAGCAAATTGTCGCTGCTTGTCAAATTGCTGAGGCAGACGATTTTATTAGTCAACTACCTGAAAAATATCAAACTGTATTAGGTGAATTTGGGTCAAATATTTCTGGTGGACAACGGCAAAGATTAGCTATAGCAAGAGCTATCATCAACGATCCACCAGTTCTGATTTTGGATGAATCAACAGCTGGACTCGATCCAGTTAGTGAAGCTCAACTTTTGAATCAGCTGTTGTTGCATCGCCAAGGCAAAACTACGATTCTGATTAGCCACCGTCCTAGAGTAATTGCCCGTGCTGATTGGATTGTGCTATTAAATCAAGGTAAATTACAAATTCAGGGGACTGTGGAAGATTTGCGTGCCCAACCAGGAAACCATTTAGACTTTTTAACTCCTTAATTAAGCTGATGGACTTTATAGCATTTTTTAGATATTTAGGCCATAACTTAGACGGAGAATAAGGAGTGGTGTCGATACTGCGTGGGTTTTACCTAAAAAATAGAAATGTGTAGCGACTGTTTTAGGGGAAATCAGAAATTTTGTTCCCTCCCCTTTATAAGGCTACCGTGTATACACAAGTCTGAAATAGCTGAGAAATCACGGTTTTACCCCACCC
>CAXUOL010000291.1:0-8028 GCA_964252435.1 uncultured Nostoc sp. | reverse complement strand
AGGTCATAAATGAGATGATGGAGAAATTAGAGAAAAAGGTAAACAATTGTTATTTTTCTCCTTCCGCTTCTGGTTGCAGAATGGCATCACAATATTGAATGAGGGTTGTCAAGCGATCGCTAATCGTTTGAAGTCTCGTTTGTATAGTAGATGCTTGCCGCGCTCCTTGGAAAAACATCATATCTATTTCCAACAGGCGCAATTGCTTGCTCATCTCGGTTTGATAAGACTGCACTCGCCAGTTTTCATCCGCCAAAGGCACAATCTGTTGCCCGAAAAATTGCTGCAACGTGGCTACACGCTGCCGCAGTTCTGGCGCAACGATTTGGGTAGTTGTAGCATCGGAGCGTAATTGCTCTAACAAAGTTACGAATGCCAGATATTTCTCACGGTTTAAAGACATCCAGTGCTAGTTAAGATAGTATTAATGTCAAGTAATTTTTCTTCTACAATAAACTTTCTTAAAGACTTATCAGCACTAAAAGCCTCAAATCGTAATTTGGGGCTTTATTTGCCATCAATGGATTTTCTTTAACGATCCTTGAAATTCAAACTGGATGACTACCATTGGCAATTGGAGAATCAATCGTCCTTACACTGCTTTTTCCAACCCGTCTTTGAGCAACAGCATCTTTATCAGGGCGATGCTGCTAGTTTTATTTATCATTCACTTATCTACCGATCTCTCTAAACCCAAATTGTATGAGCAGTATAGCGATAAATTCATCAGTTGACCTTGCCATTCCCGAATGGTTAAAAAAATGTTTGAAGGAGTCATCGACAAGTAGCGGCGCCGGGGAAGATGACCGAAGGCATAATGATGCAGTCTTAATTGGTCGAGCATTTGAATTTGCTTACCAACTGCATGAAGGTCAATACCGCAAATCAGGAGAACCATACATTGCTCATCCCATTGCTGTGGCTGAATTGCTGCGTGACTTGGGAGGCAGTGCTGCTATGATAGCAGCTGGATTTCTCCATGATGTCGTTGAAGATACAGAAGTTACAAGTCAAGACATAGAAGAACGCTTTGGCCCAGAAGTGCGACAATTGGTCGAAGGTGTCACCAAGCTTTCTAAAATCAATTTCACCAGCAAAACCGAAAGCCAAGCCGAAAACTTCCGGCGGATGTTTTTGGCAATGGCGCAAGATATTCGGGTAATTGTGGTGAAATTGGCAGATCGTTTGCATAATATGCGAACTTTACAATATATGTCAGAGGCCAGCCGCCGCCGCAGTGCCCAAGAAACGCGAGATATTTTCGCACCCTTAGCCAATCGCTTGGGGATTTGGCGAATTAAATGGGAACTGGAAGATTTGGCTTTTAAGTATTTGGAACCGGAAGCTTACCGCCAAATGCAAGAGCATGTTTCTGAAAAACGGACGGCGCGAGAAGAGAAATTGGCTAGAGCTACGAATATGTTGCAAGAACGTTTGCAGCAAGCCGGAATCCACTTTCAGGAGATTAGCGGTCGCCCCAAGCACCTTTATAGCATTTACCAAAAAATGCACCGCCAGCAAAAGGAATTTCATGAAATTTACGATTTGGCGGCGCTGCGGATTATTGTTCAAACCAATGAAGAATGTTATCGGGCGTTGGCGGTGGTTCATGATGCTTTTCGCCCAATTCCTGGAAGATTTAAGGACTATATTGGATTGCCAAAACCTAACCGTTACCAGTCGTTGCACACTGGGGTAATTGGACTAACTGGCCGTCCTTTAGAGGTGCAAATTCGGACAATCGAAATGCATCATATCGCCGAGTATGGGATTGCCGCCCATTGGAAGTACAAAGAAACTGGAGGTTCTAGTATTAGCCATTTGACAGGGACGGATGACAAGTTTACTTGGCTGCGGCAGTTGCTTGAATGGCAAACCGATCTCAAGGATGCACAAGAATATCTTGATAGCGTTAAAGACAATCTATTTGAAGATGATGTCTATGTCTTCACCCCTAAGGGGGATGTTGTTCCTTTAAGTCCCGGTGCTACGACTGTAGATTTTGCTTATCGCATTCATACAGAAGTGGGAAACCATTGTTCAGGGGCGCGGGTGAATGGGCGAATGGTATCTCTATCAACGCGGCTGCAAAATGGCGATATTGTAGAGGTTCTGACTCAAAAGAATTGCCATCCGAGTTTGGATTGGTTGAACTTTGTCAGAACTTCAGCAGCGAAATATCGGATTAAACAATGGTACAAGCGATCGCGCCGGGAAGAAAATGTCGCCCGTGGACGGGAGTTGTTAGAAAAGGAACTTGGTAAAACCGGTTTTGAAAGTCTGCTAAAGTCGGATGCAATGGAGACTGTCGCCGAAAAGTGTAACTACCACAGTGTGGACGATTTACTTGCAGGTTTGGGTTATGGTGAAGTGACGTTAAACCTCGTATTAAATCGCTGGCGAGAAGTAGCCAAGGGACAACAACCAGTTGCCACTGTGTCGCCATTTATCCCCAAAGAAGCAGCGACATCAAAAGCTTTGCGAGATGCACCTCCAACTACCTCACGTTTCACTGATTCGCCAATTTTTGGGGTAGAAGGTTTGGTATATTATTTAGCTGGGTGTTGTACCCCGATTCCTGGTGAACCAATTATTGGTGTGGTGACGCGAGGTAGGGGGATTTCAATTCATCGCCAAGGCTGCCATAATCTGGAGACTGTGGAGTATGAGCGCTTAGTACCAGTTAGGTGGAACCCAGCCGCCGAAAATAGTGGTCGTCCGCACACGTACCCAGTAGATGTTCAAATTGAAGCCCTTGACCGCGTAGGGGTGCTAAAGGATATTTTGTCACGGTTAAGCGACCAAGGGATCAATGTCCGTCATGCCCAGGTGAAAACCTCTACTGGTCAACCTGCATTGATCGACTTAGGAATAGATATACGCGATCGCTCTCAACTAGAGCAAGTCTTCGTCCAAATTAAGAAAATGAGCGACATTTTGAATATCCGCCGCGTTGGTCAAATTGACGAGTAGGTATCTTAATTGGTAAGGTGCGTTCACGCAGTGTAACGCACCAATTTTAGTTGCGATTTCACTTTAAAGTTTCGCTGAAATAGTCAGCCCTAGTCATACCTGGGCGATTGCTTCTAATGGCAAAATTACTGTAAATGTAGACCCTTTTCCTAGCTGTGAATCTACTTTAATTTCACCATCCATTAACTGAACCAGTCGAGAGACAATTGCTAAACCTAATCCCGTACCATCAGAACTTTGCACTTTTGGAGAAGTTACTTCCCGAAAATAGGGATTGAAGATTTGTGCTTGGGCATCTGGAGAAATACCAATACCACTATCAGTAACAGAGATAGCCCACTGCTGTTGAGATAACGTCCAGCATTGCAAATGAATTGAACCAGATTCTGTGTAGCGAATTGCGTTACTCAGCAGATTTGTCAGAATTTGTTGAAGCCGAAGAGGATCTGTGATAACTTGACTTGGGGCGCGTTCATATTCAACAACCAAGGATAATTCTTTAGCACGCGCTAGTGGGTCTATTATCTCTAAAACAAAGTTGATTAAACTACGCACATCGGTTAAAGTTGGCTGCAATTTCATCTGTCCGGCATCACAGCGCGAAATTTCCAAAGTATCGTTAATTAAGCGGACAAGAAGTCTACCACTCTTGAGAACTCGCTCGATACTTTCAAGATTTGCATAGGTGTCTTTGAGTTCTGGTTGTTGACGCTGCTGGCGCAAAAATAAGTCTGCGTAACCGATGATTGAAGTCAGGGGCGTTTTTAGTTCATGAGCCAAATGAGAGAGATTATCTTTGTTAGCGCTAACCAAACGAGTTAGCTCTTGGTTAGTCAACCGCAACTGACTTTGGAGTTGTTTAAGCTCTTGTAATCGTCCTTGAGTATAACTGTTAAAGCAACGTGCGATCGCTTCATCAATTACTGTATCAATCAAGCGAACAGCCCTTAGCACATCTTGTGCAGATCCTTGTAATAAATCTTCTTCTAAAAACGAAAAAATCACAAACCGGAGTAAACGATATTCTCGCGCAATTTCCGCTGGTTCAAATCCCTGTTGGGCGCGAAGTGTACCGTGTTCTAAACTTGCATCTACTACTGTCTGCAAATCGCTCGTTTCAGATTCAGAAAGTACTGTTGCTAATGCGTTCAAAACACGCGGTAAGCTATCCCGTACAGCATTAAAAGTAAGTTCATTAGTAGCTTCAATTTGTTGATCCTGGTAAACTGCTTCTACCCATTGATCAAGAATGGCGTCACTTTTGGCAATTAGAGTCTGACTAAAATCCATTTTTTGCCCAACCAAAGACAGTCAGCGCGAAGCCCGTTGCGCTAGAGCTAGCTTAGTGCATTTAATGTCAAGTTTGCAAGTGACGGAAGATGGAGGTTAGTGAAAAGACGGCTGATTGCTGAACTAATCGCTTTAGCTTAGTCAGTTTATTGCAATTTAAATGCAAATTAGCTTATTTCATCATCGAGGTAAGAGCGATCGCTTAACCAAGTAGATTGTAGTTACAGACATAGTAGGACAACTCAACACTATTAAAATTGTGAGTGTATTTAGATAAATATCTTTTGCAGAGACGCGATTAATCACGTCTCTTAGTTTTTACGGACATCCCAAAACAACGCCTGATTTTTCTTCGTTATATATTCTGAGGTGGCTAAGTGATATAGCAGCTAAATTGGGCAGATTAGAAAATTATAAAAATTTGATAAAGTATGTCCAAGCTTCTGGTTAGTCAATATCACACAGAAGTAGAAAGAATTATCCAGTATGGCGGTTCACGTAAAGAAACATCGATTCGGGTTGCATTTCAAAACTTAGTTAATGAATATTGCAAACCTAGAGAATTTAGACTTATTCCCGAACTAGATTATAAAACACCTAGCGGCAAACCTGTTCGTCCAGATGGCACTGTTAAAGATGCTTTGCGTTTAGATTGGGGCTACTGGGAAAGCAAAGATGAGTATGACAATCTCGACGAAGAAATCTCGAAAAAACTCACAAAAGGCTACCCAGATAGTAATATTCTGTTTCAAGACTTGCAAACAGCAGTTTTAATTCAGGGTGGACAAGAAACCATGCGCGTCCCGATGAAAGATGCTGACGCGCTGGATGGAATAATTACATATTTTATTAACTATGTTCGCCCGGAAGTTAAAGATTTTCGTCAGGCAATTGAAACTTTTAAAGAAGACTTACCGACTGTTTTAAATGCTTTGCGTGATTTAATTGATAGTCAAATCGAAACAAACGCAGCTTTTCAAACGGCGAGGGCTAAATTTTGGAATATCTGCAAAGAATCAATTAATCCTGAAGTAACTTTGCTGGATGTTAGAGAAATGATGATTCAGCATATTTTAACTGAAGATATCTTTATCAGCATCTTCAATGAATCTCAGTTTCATCGAGAAAATAATATTGCTCGTGAATTAAAAACTATCATCGATACCTTTTTTACAGGTAGTACTAAAAAAAATGCTCTTGGTACTATTGAGCGTTACTATGGAGTCATTAGAAGAACTGCTGCGAATATTTATAATCATCATGAAAAGCAGAAGTTTTTAAAAGTGCTTTATGAGAATTTCTATAAAGCATATAATCCGAAAGCGGCTGACAGGCTAGGTATTGTCTATACGCCGAATGAAATTGTACGCTTCATGATTGAAAGTGTAGATTATTTAGTTTATAAAAATTTTGGTAAGCTGCTAGCTGATAAAGATGTCGAAATTTTAGATCCTGCTACAGGAACTGGGACGTTTATTACTGAATTAATTGATTATTTGCCTAAAAATAGTCTCGAATATAAATATAAGCATGAGATTCGTTGTAATGAGGTGGCAATTTTACCTTATTATATCGCTAATTTGAATATTGAATACACCTACGCTGTCTTGCACAATCCCGCCTATCGCACCAAATACAAACTCAACCTGAAACGAGAATTTCCCCGCTTACCCTTCTACGATGACTTTCACCAATGGGTTAACTGGGGTAGACAGTTGATGGATTTGCACATCAATTATGAAACTGTCGAACCATATCCTTTAAAACGAATTGATTTACCTCTCGCTAAAAATAGGACACCAAAAGCAAAACTCAAAGCCGATACAGCCAATGGAACCATTACTTTAGATGATGTCACAACTCTAGAAGGTGTCCCCAAAATTGCTTGGGAATATCGCCTTGGCAACCGTTGTGCTTTAGAATGGATTTTAGATCAATACAAAGAAAAGAAACCTAAAGACCCTACAATTGCTGAAAAATTCAATACATATCGCTTTACAGATTACAAAGAACAAGTGATTGATTTACTACAAAAAGTCTGCACAGTCAGCGTCGAAACAATGCAGATTATTCAACAGATTCAGATTTAATCGATTCGTTATTTTTGTGGAACAGACTAATCAATATGCGTAAAGCCTGATTGACAGCTTCTCCATTAGGAAAATATTCCTGTACATCGGGATCAAGCATTACTGCCCCATCTTCAAGGGTAAAGTGCTGTACAACAGTTGTCTCATCAGCTTGATGAATGGTAACAGTATGTCCACGCCGATAAGCTTGGTAATGCTTTCCACGAACACCATCAGTGAAATCGTATTCTGGAAGCATATCGTTATCCGTGATATCAGGCTGCTCAGAATTAAATTTGTTCATAAACTTTCCGTTCTGCTTTTGTGGCTTGGCGGCAACTGATAATGCGAATACTGGATTGACGTTCTGTATAAACTACAACGAGTAACTCTCCTCGTAAAGAAAGACCAATATCAATGTATAGACCCTACCTTACCAGAATCGCCAGCCTTAGCAGAAGTTTACAAGGCGGCACGAGAGGAATGGGCAGTTGAACAGGGAATTAATTTGACAGAGATTCGCAGTAAACGTGCCACCAGCACTACTGAAGGTTACTCTAGCCAAGACCAGCTAGCTAGCTTAGATAGTCATTTCCAAATGTTGAGCAAAGCTGGATTTAAGACAGTTGCAGTACCTTGGAAATATTATGGTCTGGCGGTATTTGGTGGCTGTTTGTGAAAATTTTATGTTTCTGTCTCCAATAGGCATTTATAGCATTAACAACTTGATAGTAACAAAACAGCAATAAATAATATTATTTCTGTTGATAAGAACTAATATATAAACGCATTAGGTATGTAAAGGAGGTCTTGCTAACTCACACAAGGGTTTTGACTGAAACTTGCGGTAATTAAGCTGGCTTTGTGTTTTTATACAATATTTCCACATCATAAGCACCCATGAGGATATTATCAATCCTCTACAGACCTATCCGAAAATACAGAGTAGAAAATTTTCTTCAGAAAAGAAACCAGAAACACACGATTTGGATTCGTTTTTCTGCTCTTTTCTCCAGTGGAGTTCAAGCCACTGTTTGCCATCACTTAGTTTCAAAAGGAGAATATTTTGGATGGCTCGAAATAAAAAGAAATCAGCCGGGTTCAAGCATGAGCATCCACTCGTCTCTAGATGCCCTATTTGTTGTATTATCCCGCCTCACATGCTGGAAAATGTCGTGGTGAATGGCAATCCTCAGCAGCGGAGTTGGGCTTTTCATACATTAAATGTTTCAGCACAGCTTCGTGGACGCAGAGATGTCGTAGGTAGTATCTCCTTTGCACCTTCACCGGGTGAGAAGCGCCGCACCATCTACGATGCCAAAAATGGCCAGCAACTCCCTGGCACATTGGTACGTGCTGAAGGAGATCCGCCAAGCAGTGATGCATCAGTAAATGAAGCCTACGATGCGGCTGGTGCTACTTATGACTTATTTCATGAAATATTTGATCGCAATTCCGTTGACGACAAAGGACTACGTTTAGACTCCACCGTGCATTATGGCGTTAAATATGACAACGCTTTTTGGAACGGCGACCAAATGGTTTATGGTGATGGCGACGGAGAAATGTTTCAGCGCTTCACGAAATCAATTGATGTGATTGGGCATGAGTTAGCTCATGGGATAACTCAGTATGAAGCGGGTTTACAGTATTATGGCGAACCAGGGGCACTAAATGAATCGTTTTCTGATGTCTT
>CAXUOL010000290.1:0-8053 GCA_964252435.1 uncultured Nostoc sp. | reverse complement strand
AACGCCTGACTGCTCATTATGCCCGACCCGATCGCACCGGGCCACAAATTTACTTGAAACGTGAAGATTTAAATCATACTGGCGCTCACAAAATCAATAATGCCCTTGGTCAGGTATTGTTGGCGAAACGCATGGGTAAGCAACGGATTATTGCCGAAACCGGTGCTGGACAACATGGAGTTGCTACAGCCACAGTTTGCGCTCGTTTTGGGCTGGAATGTATAATTTACATGGGTGTTCAGGATATGGAACGCCAAGCTTTGAATGTTTTTAGAATGCGGCTGATGGGGGCAGAAGTGCGGCCTGTGGACGCGGGAACCGGAACTTTGAAAGATGCTACTTCCGAAGCAATCAGAGATTGGGTGACAAATGTGGAAACTACTCACTACATCCTGGGTTCGGTAGCAGGGCCTCATCCTTACCCAATGATGGTACGTGATTTCCATGCAGTAATCGGTGAAGAAACCCGCGCCCAAGCAATGGAAAAGTGGGGTGGATTACCTGATATTCTCTTGGCTTGTGTAGGTGGTGGTTCCAATGCAATGGGACTATTCTATGAGTTTATGAATGAGTCTTCTATACGCTTGATTGGGATTGAGGCAGCCGGGGAAGGTGTCAATACCGAAAAACACGCAGCAACCTTGACAAAAGGACGAATTGGTGTATTGCACGGAGCCATGAGCTACCTACTGCAAGATGAAGATGGGCAAATCATTGAGGCACACTCAATTAGTGCGGGGTTAGATTATCCCGGTGTGGGGCCAGAACATAGCTATTTAAAGGATACTGGTCGTGCTGAATACTATAGTGTGACAGATGCAGAGGCTTTGGCGGCATTTCAGCAATTATCGAAATTGGAGGGGATTATCCCAGCATTGGAAACAGCCCATGCGATCGCTTATCTCGAAACCCTCTGTCCTCAACTAATCGGCAGTCCTCGGATTGTAATTAACTGCTCTGGACGTGGTGACAAAGATGTACAAACGGTAGCCAAATTATTATACCCAGCGTAAATCTACATAAAAGGGAGCAAGCAATCATGGATCAACAATTCCAACACCCAATGCTACCGCAACCCACTCACGACGAGTTGGCACGCCAAAACTTTGTGCAAACTATGAAAATGCACATTTTCAAGAATGTCCTTCCTGGTAATAAGGAAGTTTATGAAAAACTAGCCAAGCCGAAGTTTGAACAAGAACATCAGCGTCCTCCCCAAAATCGTTATGAAATTCGGGAAGTAATGCAGCACGAACCCTATTACCACTGGACTAGTGCCCTGAAGCGCATCAACCAGGAAATGTTATGGGATGCTGTAAATGCCAACGTTGACAGACAACTGCCAGAGTTGATAGAGCGTGCCAAAAATAAGGCTGGTGAACTGGGTACTTTAACCCTCGATCCAAATTTTCAAATACCTGCTTATCAAAAAGCTGTAGACATTCACTGTATGCCCGGAGGATATCACAGTGAATTCACTGCTGATGATGTCGCAGCCGGTGCAACCTACGATCGCGGCGCTTACGTTTATGGACTCGGTTGGTTGGGGCCGCTCAACGATGATATGGGGCTATCTATAGTCCAAAACTACCTTTTAGCAGAGTTTCCCAACTTTCGACCCAGAAAAATCCTCGATATGGGATGTTCTATTGGCAATAGCACATTACCTTATGTCGATGGTTTCCCAGATGCAGAAGTCCATGCCATAGATATAGGTGCATCTATACTGCGTTATGCTCATGCAAGAGCCGAAGCCTTGGGAAAACAGGTACACTTCTCTCAGCAAAATGCTGAACATACTAACTTCCCTGATGAATCATTTGACTTAGTGGTTTCTCACATTTTGCTGCATGAAATCCCCCCGTCATCTGTGCGTAAAGTTATGCAAGAGTCTTATCGTCTACTGGCTCCCGGTGGCATGATGATTCATTTAGAAGCACCCCCGTATCATCACATGGATGTTTATACACAGTTTATTTCTGATGGGGAAACTGCTAACAACAACGAACCTTTCTGGAGTGCTGTACGCGATTTAGATTTAGTGCCGCTAGTTACTGAGGCTGGTTTTTCAGCAGATAAGACATTCGATAAATTTGTCCCCAATGGGGCATGGAAAGCAAAAGTAACTAATGACCTGGTTAAAAATCGTAACTCAGCCACCCAAGGCACTTGGTTTGTGGTTGTTGCAACTAAGTAAGCAGAGAAAGTTTCTTGACATACTCCCCACCCTTGAAGGGTGGGGATTCTAGCCTCAAACAGCAATTGCAGGACTAGCCTGTCTGACATTGCCTAAGCTAACAGTTGATGCCCCAACTGCTTGAATGTTTCGCGCAGCATTTTCATCGCGTCCGTTGACTGACTGACATGATGGACAACGCCACTGTCGGACTGACAAATCCAGACTTTCCAAAATATGTCCACAATTAGAGCAAGTCTTGCTGCTTGGATACCAGCGAGATACATACACAATCAGCTTGTTTTTCTTCTTGGCAATCCATTCGAGGATTTGCAAAAATTCCCCAAATGCTAGGTCTGATATCTTGCGTCCCCAAAGGCGTTGCATCCCCTTGAGGTTTAAGGTTTCAAAACACAGGACATCAAACTTGTCGGTTAATTCATGGGCTAACTTCCAGAACCAGTCACTTCTTCTATGGGAAATGTCTTCGTATTTGCGTAGGAGATTTTTTCTAGCTCTTTCCCGGTTCGATGATAGCGAAGCGTTAGCGACGTTAGGAGCGTCACCTTTTAACTTTTTGGAATGTTGCCGACTAGCAATCTTTACCAGCTTGAGGGATTGCTGGAAAAATTGGGGAGACTCAATCTTAGTACCGTCTGAACAGGTTAAAAATGTTTTGAGTCCAAAGTCAAATCCCGCTATATTACCAGTCGTGAATTTGATTTGTGGATCAAGACTATCATCAACGACAACAACCATAAACAATTCACCCAGGGGTGTACGTTTAATCGTTAGTGTTTTTACTATCCCCTCAATTTCCCTGGACTGCCAAAATTGATAAATCCTCTGACCTATCTTGATTCGATTAGTACCTAAAAACTTATAACCAGCAAGTTTTAGGGTGAATGATTTGTATTTCCTGACCTTCTTGAACCCTGGTGGTCTCACCCCCTTTTTATTGTGTTTAAAAAATAATTGATAGGCTTTTTCAATGCGTTGACATATATCTTGTACCGCTTGAGAGCCTACTGATTGCCAGAAAGGGATACCTTTTCTTTGTTTGGCAATGTGAGCCTGAAGCTTGGCACAATTCAAGTGTTTACCCCACATCCGATAATATCTTTTGTGGAGAGCAATACATTTGTTATAAATTACCCCAGCAGCATTGATTGACCGCTTGAGGTATCTATTCCGCTTGTGTTGGTACAACTTGAATTTTAGAGTTTTCATGCTAATATTGTACAGCATATAGCCGGAATAATCAATGAAAAAGCGACTAGACTTTAGAATCGAAGAATTTGAGTTTCGGATTCTTGAAGAATATTGCGAATTAGTAGGACGAACAAAAACCGATGTTCTTAGAGAATTGATTAGAAGTCTGAAGATGAGGAAAAAGCCGTCGTAGAACGACGGGGCTTTAGACCCAAATTTTCGGTAATACTTCGGCTACGCTCAGTACAAGTTTGTAATGGGCTATGGCCTGCTACGCTAACGTAATTCGTAATTGAGAAAGTCAGATTTTATCTGGCTTTCCTCGTTTTGTATGTCTAGTCTTATTTTTGGAGAATTGGTATTAGGATGACAAAAATAGCCAAGGGTAAACGACCTGTTTACTTAGAAAATCCGCAAACTGATAAATTGTTAGCGATCGTTATGGCTTTGACTGGTGAGGTGTCCGTGCTGCATGAGCGGCTAGACACCATTGAACGGTTGCTAGAGATGAAAGGTATTTTATCAGCTAGTGAAATTGAAGCTTACGAGCCGGATGTCAAAGTAACCAAGGAACGGGAACAGTGGCGTGCAGAATATATTGCACGGGTGTTGCGTGTGGTACAGGAAGAGTTAGAAAAGCTCAAAAAAAGCTAGTTTAAATCACGTAGATATTTTGCTGAATAAATCCAGGCATTTTTATCCGACATTCCGTAGCTTCAACTCTCGCAATCGGTTTTTACTGCTTTTTTCGCCTAAAAAAAGCTCTTTAATATACTTAAGTACAGTAAAATAGCTGACTTTTGAAAACAAAAAAGCATAATATATAACTAAAGTTTTAAAATTAACCTAGTAATTTCACTATAAATATACTTAAGTGTATAATCAGAAATAAAAATAATCATACTAATAGTAGAAGACAAATGTTGATTAAATAGCACTATTTTTCCGTAAAATCGTGAATTTAAACGTTTGCTAGTAGTTTTTGAGCAAAAAAGCCTACAAATAGAACTATATAAACCTATAAGCAATTTGTCACATTGATATTAGTTGGTTACATTGTCTAAAACTTTACTACCAACAAATGATCAAATCAATAATTTACAGCGTTGTTTTAGGCACTATTGCTCTCAGTAGTGAAGCGATCGCTACTCCTGTAACAAATCCAGCTTTGACGCCGATAGTTTCAGATGTGTCAAATAATACTGTAAAAATTGCAGCATCTAGCATCGACACTGCTGCTCTAGAACAGTCGGTTTTTAACCAAATTAATAACTACAGAATTACCCAAGGGCTACCAGCGCTGACTCGTAATGTTGCTATCGATAATCAAGTGAGGATTCATAGTCAGAAGATGGCTAATGGTACTGTTCCCTTTGGACATAATGGATTTTCAGAACGTGTTAAAGCAACCCGTATTTCTTACAGAGCAGCTGGTGAAAATGTCGCTTATAACCAGGGATATAGCGATCCTGCCACAAAAGCTGTTCAAGGCTGGCTCAAAAGTCCAGGGCATCTTGCCAATATTAGAGGTAATTATAATCTGACGGGGATTGGTGTCGCCAAAAACAGTCAAGGCGCAATCTACTTCACACAAATATTCATTCGCTCATAAGCTTGACGCAATGTGCAATTTAATATTCTGACCTCACTTCTATTCTTCTCTTCCGTAAAGAGAAAGGCTTTGAAAGCAAGGGGCTGAGAAATGAAGTTTGAGTAAAAATTGCACACAGCGTTAGATTTGGTAAAACTTAGGTTTTTTCTCAAATTCCCCAGACTTCAACCTGTCAGCAAAGCTTTTGTGAGATATTTCATGAAAATCTGAAATTATTAGCAAAATTAACCGTGATTTTCATGAAGCTGACTTATTGAAGTACTGAGAATTGGAAATGATTGCTTGTGTTACTTGTAAAGGATGTAGCCAAATTGCCGAAATTCATCATTACTTAATAGTATTGTGGTATATATTCTCGGAACAATAAGGTAGAGTAGAAGTCTTATATCTCTACACATTACGCAATTCTCCATGTTCCGACAAACTGCTTTTGGCATCGCTTTAAGTGCGCTTGTCCTTGCTAGTGGATTAACGACTGCTCCGATACCAAATCATACTTCTACGAATACATCCACCCGTAATAAGCTGTTGTCGCTTTTTTCTAGTCAGGTTGCAATATCGACTCCTACTTTTAAAACTACTGAGTTAGAAAAATCAGTATTTGAGCAAATTAATCGATATCGGGTTTCTAAAGGGCTGCCAAAGTTGACTTTAAATGCAAATTTAACTCGACAGGCAAGAATTCATAGTCAAAATATGGCTAAAGGCAAAACCCCATTTAGCCATCAGGGATTTGAAGGGCGAGTCAAAGCTATCCCGATTCGCTACAACAGTGCGGCGGAAAATGTTGCTTTTAACCGGGGATATAGCAATCCCGTAGAGGAAGCTGTTACTGGTTGGATCAAAAGTCCCGGACACCTAAAGAATCTTAAAGGAAATTATAACCTGACTGGAATTGGTGTTGCTACTAATAACCAAGGCGAAGTCTACCTGACACAGATGTTTTTTCGCACTAGGTAGATTTAATTTCTGATTTTTTTGCACAATAATAATGTAGTGTCTAACAAGACTTTTTTCTGCTGGACACTGCTATTATTTTTGAACAATTGATGACATTACCAGATTTTCATGTGAGCGATCGCGACCTCAGTGACGCAGCCCTTAGCCAGTATTTAGAATCTACAGCGATCGCAGTTGACACCGAAACGATGGGATTGCTACCGTTGCGCGATCGCTTGTGTCTCGTCCAACTGTGCAATCTTGAAGGGAAAGTGACTGCAATCCGCATAGCTAAAGGACAAGTTGACGCCCCTAACTTAAAAAAACTCTTGGAAGCAGTCAATGTTGTGAAAGTGTTTCACTTTGCTAGATTTGACTTAGCCACTTTGCGAGCCAATTTGGGGATTCAGGTAAGGCCGATTTTTTGCACCAAAATTGCCAGTAAATTAGCTCGTACTTACACAAATCGCCACGGACTCAAAGACGTGGTACAAGAGTTAGAACAAGTGGAACTAGATAAAAGCTCTCAAAGCTCTGATTGGGGCAACGCCGTTAGTTTATCTGAAGCTCAACTAAGTTATGCTGCCAATGATGTGCGCTACTTGCTTAGTGTACAGCAGAAGCTAATAGAAATGCTCAAACGAGAAGAACGTTGGCAAATTGCTCAAGAATGTTTTGAATTTCTTCCAACGATAGTTTCTTTAGATTTGTTGCAATTTAAGGATTTGTTTGAACACTGATCGAATTAAAAAATCGTAAGTAGGCACTAAGGACAAGAAATTTCAAAAGCTTGTTGCTTGCGGCTAATGATATGTCAAGTTGAAATTGATAGCTAAGTTCGTAGTAAGGACTAAAGTCGTTATTTATTTTCCAATTACTAAAGTGCTTACTACAAACCCTCACGTTAAGTTATTTTTTGCCTAAGAGCCAACATTGGAATCATCAGGGTTTCTATTGGCACTTTCCTTAAGATTACTTGTTCCCTCTTGAATGCCTTCCTTAACGTTACTTGCTCCTTCTTGAATGCCTTCCTTAACGTTACTTGCTCCCTCTTGAATACCTTCTTTCAGGTTACTGGCTCCCTCTTGAATATTTTCTTTCAGGTTACTGGCTCCTTCTTGAATATTTTCTTTCAGGTTACTGGCTCCTTCTTTCAGGTTACTGGCTCCCTGCTTAACGGCTGCTGTTGCGCTAGTACCGCCCTTTTGCAGATTTTCTTGGTGGTTTTTTAGCCGATCTACAACATTATAGTCATCTGCACCTGCGGGAGTTTTTGATTCAGTAATCCCTTCTGTTGGGCCACCGATCGCCTTCCATGCATCAAGACCACCTTTGAGTTGGGAGACGTGTTCAAATCCATTCGAACGCAGTTGCTGTACGGCTTGGGCAGTTTCTTCTTCGTTGGCACCATAAACGTAAATATCACGGCTTTTATCCAAAGAAGGTACTGCACGCTGTACCAACTCATCTGCTGGCATTGGCATTGCTCCCATAATGTGACCTTCGTTGTAGGTCGGGCGATCGCGCACATCCAGAATTGTAAAAGCTGGTTCACCCCATTCCAGACGAGTCTTTAGGGTATGAGCCTCAGTTTGTGCTTCTATTGGTGGTTGTGGGGGAATGATGCCGCCGACTAAATTATTAACCATAATTTTTCCTTACTGACGATAATAATAGCAATTTAGCAAACTGAAGATATTTAATTGATCTTTCTCTGGTATGAATCTCCTCAAACTCTCTCCTCAGATAGACTGAGTAATTTCCAGAAATTCTACCAATTAATAAATTGTAAATAACGCCATTTGAGAGTATGGACAATATTTTTTTAAAATCTAATTAAAGTTTATATTTTTGATATTTTAGTCATTTAGATATTTTTCATTTTACTAAATTCCTCATAAATCGAGAAAAACATTAGTTTCAAATGAAGAATATCTAGCGATGAATATAGTAATTGATACCTTTTTAATATTAGCGTAGGCGTAGCCCGCCGCAGGCATCGCTAATAATAATGTCTCCTCAATCTCCTGCCACACTTGTAGAGTTATATACAGCAGATTAGAAGTTTGTGAGGTACACAACTATTTATAAAGAAGGGGAAGGGGGAAAGGGGA
>CAXUOL010000289.1:0-8064 GCA_964252435.1 uncultured Nostoc sp. | reverse complement strand
GGAAACATAATTAATCCTTCGCTCGTCCTTCCGCTAGATTAACAATTTCTGTTGTTGTCAACTCACACCACAAATAAAGCTGTCAGCGATTTACTTGTAATAAGTAATGATGATTTATCGTGCTTATCTAATCCCAAATATCATCTGGTAAAAATAACTCAACGGGATTTATGAATTTTTCTCCGGAAGTTCAGCACAGTCATCAGAAAACAATCTAAGTAAACCTGATTAGTTCCTTCTTACTTGCACACCCACATTCACAACATGAAATCACATCTACTGGCGATTGGTTTAAGCAGTTTAGTTCTAGTTGCAGGACAAGCTAAAGCGTCACAATTACAGTCTTGGTACTATGATTCTAGCCAAAATCAATTAGACTTAACTACCACTTCGGGAATAGAACCAAAAGCCTTTTTATTAGATAATCCGAATCGATTGGTGATTGACTTACCTGGAACTAATTTTAATTCGGATACTGTCAAACAAAGTTTTGGGAAAGCGGTGAAAGAAATTCGCCTTGGCAAACCAGACTCTCAAACCACTCGTTTTGTTGTCGAATTAGCTCCTGGTTATGATGTTACCTCCCAAAATATATCAATTAAAGGAGATTCCCGTTCTCATTGGATTTTCAAATTCAATTCATTTAACCGCCAATCTAATCCCATTGTTGGAGAAAACAGAGAAGATATTGCCATCAAATCTACAGATGCATCGACATTTGCAGGAGTTGTCAATCTTGGTCAAGAGATGGTTGGTATCACTTCTCAGATTCGCAGTTTGTTAGCAAGTTATAAAACATTGAATCCGGGAATATTTTTCTTAGATTTAGATACAGGAAACTATATAGATATTAATGGCGAAAAAAGATTTGCTGCTGCCAGTACAATCAAATTTCCCTTATTAGTGGCTCTTTTCCAAGAAATAGACGCAGGTAGAATTAAACTCACCGATAAATTAGTGATGCGGCGCGATTTAAAGGTTGGCGAATCTGGAATTATGCAATACAAACCCATCGGTACTAAATTTAGCATCCTAGAAACTGCTACCTTGATGATGACAATCAGCGATAATACCGCCACAAATCTAGTTCTCGATCGCTTGGGTGGTGCAGCAAAAGTTAGCCAACGTTTTCGTAGCTGGGGATTGCAAAATACAGCACTTCGGAATCTACTTCCAGACATCGGTGGCACAAATACAACTAGTTCCAAAGATTTAGTCAGATTAGCGGCGTTAGTTTCTAATAATCGTTTGTTATCCCCAACTAGCCGCAATCAAGTTTTAGGCATTATGCGCCATGTCAAAACCAATAGTTTACTACCAGCTGGTATCGGTCAAGGAGCGACCATCGCCCATAAAACTGGTACATTGAGATTTATCATTGGTGATGCGGGTATTATTCAAATGCCCAACGGCAAAAGCTATTTAGCAGGTGTTTTGGTGCAAAGACCAAACTACGATCCCAAAGCTGGAGATTTTGTCCGTGAAGTTTCCAGAAGAGTCTATAATTACCTAGACAATACCAAAGTTAGCAATATACAACCGATACTTGGCGATGCCTCCGGCGGGCTACGCCTACGCACTCCTTAATAAATATAGGGACGTACAGCTAGCTGTACGCCCCTACATATCTATCGGTATCAGGTATTTCGTGAAATGTTATTTCAAGAAATTTCGTATAGCACTACCGCCATTCCTACCAACAGCAGGAATTTCCAGGAAGCTATCTGTAGCTTTGCCCGTACCATCGTTGGTAACGAATTTCTCATTACCTGGATGTCCATTGGGTACGAAAAGTTGCGGATGATCAAAAGGCGCTTTCTCATACCTAACTCGGTCATCAGTCAGTCCCTTTAAAAAGGCAACCAATTGCTGTTTTTCTTCTGGTGATAGATTCAGTGGGGGAAGAACTCCAAAGTCACCACCTCGATTGTAAAAATCAACCACTTGCTCTAAAGTTGCTTGACCTCCATTGTGGAAGTAGGGGGCAGTGAGTTCGACATTGCGAAGTCCAGGCGCTTTGAAAGCTCCGTCTGCAGTCACAGTTTCACTAGAATTCAACGGTGGATTGAGGACGGGGGGGTTTTCGCCAAGGAGAAGCTGAAATTTCCCTAACTGAGCCAATCGTGCCTCTGAAAGCGGATTATTCTGTACAGGGTCACTACCACCCAAACCGGGGTCGTCCGTCACAGGTCTAACGCCGATATTGAAGAAGCCATTGTCTTCAGGGGGTCTTGCACCGAATGGCGCACGTTTAATTCGTCCGTCTTTAGCCACGCTGCTCACTGAAGCAGCTGTTAATTCCGATCCAACGTGACAACCAATACACAGAGCCTTGCCCTGGAACAGTTGTTGACCTAGTTGCTGCTGCTTAGTTAGGGCTGTGGTGTTTCCTTGTAAGAAGCGATCAAAGGGCGTATCGTTGGCAATGAGTGTAGACTCGTACAACTGAATTGCCAGCCCAAAGAACAGCGAGAAGTTATACTCCAACAGCGTGTACTCTTTAGTTTTGGAAGAGTTATCAGCGCTGTTGACAAAAGTCCTTTTACCTTCAGCATCAACTTGGATGAGTTGATTAGACTTCCACCACTCCGGCTTAAAGGCATCTTTAATCAGCTGGTCGTAGGTTTTATCCTTCAGTCCGGGCAGAGGATATCTACTGTTTGCACCTAAAACGCTGTCTTGTGGATGCACAATCTGTTTGCCTAACGGTCTGAGGCGAGATAACTTTTGCCCCAAGACTCGGGGGAGCTTTGTACCCCTAATTGACAGAGCATTTTGCAGCAGTATGCTCAAAGATTTACTGTTGCTAATTTGCGGCAAATTATTAGTAAGTTCTTCAATGGAACGGAATACCGATGCCGGATCAACCAGAGGATTATCTAGCGGCAGATTGCTGAGAGATTTATTGTTGTCAATTCGCCCGAACTTATCACCAATTTCTTGAAAAGTGCGACCATCAGCCGACAACTCGAAGGAACTCAGTGGCGGCCCGAGCGCCTGAGAAGCTAAAGACGAATTATTCAGTCTGATTTTGACAAATTGGAGCTGATTTGGCTTTTCTGCTTTTACCACAGAGGCGTTAGGATCTCTTAAACCGAAGGGATTCACCCCATTAAAGATGTTCTGTGCCCTTCCATCCCAAAAGTTGCGGAAGTTGAATGCTGAATTAATCACGGTTGGGGTGTTACGCGGCTGCACGCGGCGCACATTTGTACCTCCCACGTTAAACACCGGATCTGGTTCCGTTTTTACTTCGTCTTCCGCGCTACCAGGTACGACATTAACAAACTTAGTATTGGAGACACCCTGAGAGGAACTGACATCATTTCGGTCAGATACAACGCTATTAGGATTATTCGGGTCTGACAGCTTGTGGAAGGGAAAATCTCCCGGTTTAAGTTGGTAGTTTGGCGCACCACCTATATTAAAAACTGTATCCGCATTCACAGTACCATCAGCGTTAATCCGCAAAAGCCCAGGAGAAATCTGATTTTTGGATCTATTGTCGGCTCCAGCATGGAAGTGACAACTAGCACAGGAGGTCTGTCCGTCGCTCCCAACCTGCATATCCCAAAAAAGAGTCTTTCCCAACTTGATTGCAGCTGTTTTGTCTTTTACGAAGCTCCCAAGATTGTCAGGTTCTGGAACCGATACGCTCTTGAGCGAAATTAGGGACGGGGCTGTAACCCCTACTGATACAGTATTTCCGGCTATTACTGCTACCACAATAATGGCAGCAATTGTTATAGTCCTTGAAAATTTCGATCTCAAGTAGTTAGGCTTGCTATATCTGAATTTCCACTCTTGCCGCTTTATTTTGGTCACTAAAGATTTGAGCAAAAATCGACCTCTTGAGGTCAGCAAGAAGTAACTTGATAAGGCAGTGGTAAAGATTATTAAGCTGATTATGGGTATAATCCCCATAGTTGTATTATAAAGTAACACCGAGATAAAGTATACATTTACAAGGAAGTTTTAAATTTAATATTCATGTAAAATAAACACGCAAATTACGAATTTTACGTGAACAAAAAAACACCCTCTTGGGGCTACGAATAATAAATTGAGTTTGGTCAGCTGATTATTTTATATTGAATTTGCATTAACTAAACTATTAATATATTTTATCGATAGAGTTTGATAAAATGTTTAGATATTTAAATTAGATATAACTTACTTATCAGTCTTATTTTTTGGATATTTAAATGTTACTACACCAAAGTTCTGGTCGGTGGCGCTTAGGGCTAGCATTATCGCTATTGACGGTCTTATTGTGGGGAATTTTACCTATTGCCCTAGCAGTAACTCTACAAGTACTTGATGTCTATACCGTTATTTGGTTTCGCTTTTTGGTATCATTTATACTGCTTGCTGTGTATTTAGGGATACGCGGCAAATTACCAAAATTAGAACAATTGCGCTCTGCTTCTGGAAAATTATTAGCGATCGCCTTGGGAAAAGCTGATTAATTGCCATGTTTTTCAGGATTTTTACTAGATTTTTCAGCTAGTGAATTTGTGCAATATTCAAAGCTACAACATAAATACTGAGGCAGACTATTTTTTATTTGTTATGATTTAATAGTGAAGGCAAACTACGGAAGTTAGGCGGATACTTTACCCATCTGCGTGACTTTGTAGTATTTCATTGTTGACTTTATAGCCGAAATATCTTTGAAGAAGAATTCAGAAATCAGAATTCAGGAGTCAGAATATATTACTAGGGGATTGGGAATCACTACTTTTCTAAAACTACCCAATCTAGGATTTAGTAGGAATTTAAAACCCATCATGACCCATCATTTTAAGCAAGGTACATTCGCAGTTCATACATAATTCATCCTGACTTATAACTCCTAACTCCTAAATTCTGTTTTGATAAAATTGAGGCTAATAACTTTAAGTAAACCAAGCAGGGCGCCCGAATAACTACCAAAGCCAACACTTGATAAAACCAGACCACCGAAACAGTTGAGCGATGAATAGTTTGTTTGGTAATTGGGCCAGCACCCTCAGAAAAAATTCTTTATTGCTGGTTCTTTCAATGGTGCTGCCAACATTTGGAATTAGTAATTCTGTCTTGGCAGCAGAGCGGATTTATGCATCTTATTCAGCTTTAGAGCTTTCCATTTCAGTCACGACTTTAGAGAACTACGCCAAAACAGGTGTAATTAACGAAGACTTAGCAGCCTATCAGCGATATCTGCCTTTAGAACAGCTTCAAGAATTGCGGCGGATTTTGCTTAATCGGGTGAAAGTTAGTCCAGTAGTAGTTTCGCAACTTCTCTACACACCGCAAGGAGAATTTTTACTGCATCGATTGGCGCAAGTGATTAAAACCAGTCAATCAGAAACAGGATTTGGTACTTTGCGTTCGGCGCTAATTTTAGCCTCAGGTGAATCGGGAGGCTTAACACTTTTAAATGTGTTGCGTAAATATCCCACCAGCAACATTCGCCTTGATGTCGCCGAGACTTTAGAAATAGCTACAGAATTGGAGAAACTTGTTAACCAAACCCATCAGGCGATCGCAGCGGTTTCCCAAAAGTCTAAAATAGAAACTGATAGCATTTCCCAACCAAATTTCTCGCAATTGCCCGATTTGAAGGTTCCGGGAAAGTTTAAGTCGCAAAAATACATCCTGAAGTTTTTCGACTCAACCCGCAATCGGCTTTTATTGACTGATGTTTACATTCCCAATGTCCAGAAGACTGCACCGGTAATTGTAATTTCTCACGGCTTGGGTTTAGACAGCAGTAACTTTCAATATTTAGCCACTCATCTAGCTTCTTATGGATTTGCCGTTGTCGTTCCCAATCATCCTGGTAGTGATGCGAAACAATTGCATTCTCTGTTAAAAGGACGCGCCATTGAAGTCGCAGAACCAAGTGAATTTCAAGACCGACCTTTGGATGTAACATATATACTGAATCAATTGCAAAAAGGCAATCAATCTGATTCACGGTTTAAAGGTCGCCTAAATCTGCAACAAGTTGGAGTATTTGGTCAATCTTTGGGAGGCTACACAGCCTTAGCCCTAGCAGGCGCTAAAATCAACTTTCAGCAGTTAAAACAAGACTGTCAACCAGCAGCACTGCAAAATACCTGGAATATGTCTTTACTGCTCCAGTGTCGCGCTTTAGAATTGAGCATTAGCAAGTCTGGCAAAGATTATAACCTACGGGATGAGAGAGTGAAAGCTGCGATCGCAGTTAATCCCATTACTAGTTCGATTTTCGGCAAAGCTGGCTTAAGTCAAATTAAAACTCCAGTGATGATTGTCAGCAGTAGTGATGATACAGTTGCACCAGCTTTATCCGAGCAAATTTTACCTTTCTCCTGGTTGGCGAATTCCCAAAAGTATCTCGTCATGCTTGTAGGTGGTACTCACTTTTCCATCATTGGCAATGGCAACCCTGCAAATCAACAAGTAGCATTACCTGCCGATATGATTGGCGATGCTTCTCAAGCACGTCGTTACATGAATGTTTTAAGTTTACCTTTCTTCCAAACATACATTGCAGGAAGCTCGCAATACACGCCCTACCTGAACGCCGCCTATACTCAAAGCATTTCTAGTAAGTCTCTTGGTTTGAGTCTCGTCAAGTCATTGAATACAGCCGAATTAGCACAATTATTGGATATAAAAGGAGCCAAACTCGTAAAAAAAAAGTTCCCAACACCATAGTCAGCTTCGGATTTTGGATGTTGGATATTGGTGTTGCATTGCTGCATGTGATGATTTTTATCTGACTATAAAAATCGTATTTGATTTTTGAAAGCGGGGAGTGGGGGGTAGGGAGTAGGGAATAAGGAATTAGGCTTTTCGATCTGTACCGAGTTTTTTCAGAAATCAAATATTAGTCCTATATATAAAACAAGGCTTTATACTGGCGAATTATCATTTTAATATCATAGTTTGCCAAAATGCAAAACAATACAAAATATTATTTATTTTACTTCATTCTTCTCTGTTTAATAACTAAGCGAGAGAGAATACTGACACATAAAATTAAGCCTAGTAGAACTATAGAAGTAGTCCAGACTAATTGGTTTTTTTGTGGGTCGGGGTCGTTGTAGAGGTTAAAAATTAATACTGGTAAGGAAGCTGTTGGACTTAATAATCCTTCTGACCAATCTAAACTAAATAAAGCAGTAAAAATTAAGGGTGCTGTTTCACCAGCAGCACGAGCTACAGCTAATAAAATACCTGTAGTAATTCCGGGAATTGCAGCAGTGGCAACAATGCGAAGGGTAGTTTGAAAGCGAGTTCCACCCAAAGCAGCAGAGGCTAGACGTTGTGATATGGGAATCAGTTTTAACGATTCTTCTGTTGTCAATATAATTACAGGTAGCATAATTACGGCTAAAGCAAAACCGCCTGCGATCGCACTAAATCCTCTAGTTACCAAAACTATTACACCGTAAGCGAATACGCCTACAACTATTGAAGGCACGCCTGTTAGAATACTGGTGATAAAATGAACAACACTAGCAATTGAGTTGGTTTGACCAAATTCTGCCAAGAAAATTCCTGTCATTATCCCTGTGGGAATGCTTAAAATAGCACCAATTACCACCATGATTATGGTTCCTAAGATGGCATTGCCAAAGCCATTATCAATAACTGCTTTGACAAACATTTCCGATTTCAGTCCAGAGATTCCCCGAACTAAAATTTCCCACAAAATTGATAATAAAGGAATTAGTGCCAGAACTGTAAAACCAAAAGAGATCGCATTCATTGCATAGGTAAATATTACTCGTTTTGTTGGCAGAGGACTACATAATTCTGTTGCCAATTCATCAGTTTCTGACTGGATATAACCACTCATATTTTTTAGTAATTTTGATTGATAAACTTCTTATTACATTAAGATATTTGTATTAAAATAGTGCTATTTATTTTTCCTACCAACCCATTTAACCAAGAGTACAGCGCCAATATTTACAGCTAGAGTCAACCCAAATAAAATCAACGCCAAATAGCTTAAAGCGCCTATATGCAAGCCCGGTTCAGCTTCGGCAAATTCATTAGCTAATACAGAGGGAATTGTATAACCTG
>CAXUOL010000288.1:0-8066 GCA_964252435.1 uncultured Nostoc sp. | reverse complement strand
CCCAATAAATCCAGCGACCGACAAATAAATCCATCACTAAAAAATGAATCCAACCTGTTGCCGCAGCTGTTTCATCTGCAAAAAATCGTGCAATATCAGCTAATTGAGGATTCGATAAAGCTTGAGCATTTTCTGGGGTAATGCTGTTGATAAATAAATACAAATACGCCCCAGCTAAGAGCACAAAGGGTAAATATGATGACATTATCTGTCGTGTAACTTTCCAGTTAGGCAATAAAATCATCAACGCCCAAAAAGGCAAGACGAAAAGGTTGGCAACGTTAAATAGTTGAGAAATTGTCATATCTTTGTAAAGTGAAGAGTGAGGGTTGAAATTAAGAGTTAGGAGTTAGGAGTTATGAGTTTAGAGTAAAAATTCGGAGCTTTTAGTTATTAGTATTATTTTTTATTTTGAATTAACTAATACACAATAGCGGAATAAATTTACCATTATAAGTTGCTCTAAACCGCGTAATAATCGATAGACAATGGCAAAATTCCCTTGTTAAAGGTAGGCAGACTTCCGCCACAGTGTATTAGTTATACTTAACTCCTAACTCCTAACTCCTAACTCCTAACTTATAAAGCTACAAGCTGTGATTCAATTTCTGAAGACTTCAAATCACGTCCAATGAAAACTAAGCGCGTTTGCCTAGCTTCTTCTGGTTTCCAGGGGCGATCGTAAAATTTATCAAATCGGGTTCCCACACCTTGCATCACTAAGCGCATGGATTTATTTGGTACTGCGACAAAGCCTTTAATTCGGTAAATTTCTTGTTGTTGTACTAATGTTTGCAACTGCTGTTGCAGCTTTTCTGGATCAAAGGTACGATCCAAAATTAAATTAGCTGAAGTAATTTCTTCATCGTGATTGTGGTCTTCTTCAGTATCGTGATGACTAGGACGAGAATCTAAATTGTCTTCGACTGCGGCTTGGAATCCTAATAATATAGATGCGTCTAGTTGAGAACGATCGCTCTCGACAATCTTCACCACTCTGGGCAACTCTTGCTTAATCAATTCCTCAACTCTGGCTTTTGTCTCGGCATCTACCAAGTCAACTTTATTTAACACTACCAAGTCTGCACAAGCAAGTTGGTCTTCAAATAGTTCTTGCAAGGGTGTTTCGTGTTCTAGATTATCATCTGCTTGTCGCTGGGCTGCGATCGCATCTGGATCGCTAGCAAATGTCCCGGCTGCTACCGCCGCACAATCTACCACGGTAATCACTGCGTCCACAGTGGCGGCGTTGCGAATTTCTTGCCAGCGAAAAGCCTTCACTAGTGGTTTTGGTAAAGCTAAACCAGAGGTTTCAATCAAAATGCAGTCGATGCTATCTCGCCGCTTAATTAACTCTTGCATCGTCGGATAAAACTCTTCCTGCACGGTGCAGCATAAGCAGCCGTTGGTTAATTCAAAGATATTAGTGTCACCCTCACCATCTTCGGGGCAAATTTGACAGGATTTTAACAATTCGCCATCAATACCGAGTTCACCAAATTCATTGACTAAAACGGCAATACGCCGTCCTTGGTTGTTTTGTAGCAGGTGGCGAATTAGGCTGGTTTTTCCACTACCTAAGAAGCCTGTGATCACTGTGACAGGAATTTTCGTAGCCATATTTTTGCCTGATTTACCCAGTATGGTAAGTTTTATGGGTTACAAACTTAAATACTGAGATTAAGCTTGGTTTGAAGATTGACTTAGTTATTTTAAGCTGAAAGTCTATAGTAGGGCTTGCTGAAAAAGTAATAAAAAGCCTTTGAAGGATTGATTAGTTATTCAAGGAAGGTAAACACATAAGTTTTTCTTGGTCAAAAGTGAGAGAAGCATAAGCATCGGTAATTTTCGGCGGTAAAGCGGAACTACACCCAAAAGTATGAATACGATTCCGTAGGCAACATTATGGCGATGATTCACTCAGCAAATGCTGGAACTTAGACGCGCAACTATAACGACGTATATATTCTATTTAGATAATAACTTAAAAATGACAAATGTAATGGTTGAGATATGACATTTATTAGATGTGTACCTTTATAAGATAGAGCTAAATTATTTCTATCAACTCAAGGAAAACATCAATTCCTTGAAATCTAGAAACAAACAGGAGAAAAAAGATGAGTGTGAATTCAGCCAATGCTGTACACGATATCAAAGTCGAAGATTTACTCAATAGTAAAATCCTTCCTGACGGAGATAAAACTATTAGCATCATGCAATTAAAGCAAAGTAAAATCTTTCGTCAAGAAGCTGTAGAACACTTAACTTCTCCTGAAGAGTTAGATTACGCAATTAAAGTTGTTAAACCTCAAGCTTGGTTAAGTGTCTCGGCTATGGGCTTTTTAGTTGCTGTAGCTGCAATTTGGAGTGGATATGGCCGCATTCCCTTAACAGTTACAGGTGAAGGTATTTTGATTCGTCCTCGTCATGTGGTGCAATTTCAATCTCCTAGTTCTGGCCCTTTGCTGACTCTCAAAGTTAAGCCGGGAGAGTTTATTAAGAAAGGAGACGTACTCGGTATTATTGACCAATCTAATCTTAAGCAGCAATTGCAGCAAGAGCAAACAAAACTGCAACAATTACAAATCCAGAATATAGAGATTGATAACTTGCAAAAGCAGCTGATTGCCCAACAGGTACAAATGTTACAACAACAGCACAAGTGAAAGTAGGAGAAGTTGCACCGATTTCTTATATAATTCCTATGCTGCGATCGTGGACTGGAATTTATTAAGTAATTTTGACACTAATGTTTTTTAGGTTCTGGAATAATTTTTTATCAAAAAAAAATCGGGTACGTACTCCTACACTATTACAAATGGAAGCGGTGGAATGTGGTGCTGCTGCTTTGGGTATTATTTTAAGCTATTACGGTTGTATTGCGCCTTTGCCTAAATTAAGAGAAGAATGTGGTGTATCACGTGATGGAAGTAAAGCTTTTAATATCTTAAAAGTGGCAAAAAAGTATGGTTTAGATGCTAAAGGCTTAAAAGTACCTCTAGAAATTTTATTAACTCTTTCTCCTCCTTATATTATATTTTGGAATTTTAACCATTTTTTAGTAGTAGAAGGATTCCATAAAAAGTGTGTTTATCTTAACGACCCAGCTTTCGGTAGGCGCAGCGTTTCTTTAGATGAATTTCACAAAAATTATACAGGTGTTGCTCTGGTAATGGAGCCTGGGGAAAATTTTCAAAAGTTAGGCAAAAAAAATAGTATTATCTCTGGCTTGATTTCTCGATTACAAAATTCTTGGGATACTATTGCATTTTGTTTATTAGCAGGTTTACTTCTGACAATTTTGCGATTAGCAGTACCAGTATTTTCGCAAGTATTTATCGATGAAATTCTTATCCAAAACCGCCAAGAATGGTTGCGTCCGTTAATTTTAGGCATGATTTTAACTGGAGTATTACGGGCATTTCTAGCAAGGCTGAGGCTAGTATATTTAAGGCGCTTGATGGTGAAATTATCAATCAGTATGTCAGGGAAATTTCTCTGGCATATTTTGCGCTTACCTGTAAAATTTTATGCTCAACGTTATGCAGGAGAAATTAGCAGTCGGATACAAATTAATGACAGAGTAGCAGAGGTACTTTCTGGGCGACTAGCAACGACAGTAATTGACACAGTAATGATGGTCTTTTACCTATTAATTATGTTGCAGTACAATTTGCTGTTGAGTGCGATCGCTCTTGGTTTTGCTACTATTAATATTCTTGCACTGCAACTTTTATCTCAGTCTCGTGTAGACACAAATTTACGCCTAGCTCAAGAACGTGGCAAATTATTTGGCGTAACTGTTAGTGGAATTCAAACAATTGAAACTATCAAAGCTTCTGGATTAGAATCTGATTTATTCGCTCGCTTTGCTGGCTACTATGCTAAAGTAGTTAATGCTGAACAAGAATTAGGTTTACAAACTCAAATTCTCTCTACATTACCTAATTTTTTGACCGCCTTAACTACAACTTCTATTTTAGTTGTTGGTGGTTTTGAAGTAATGAACGGCAAACTTAGTATCGGGATGCTAGTTGCATATCAAAGTTTAACTCAAAGTTTCTTAGAACCAGTTAATAGTTTGGTCAATTTTGGCAGTACTCTGCAAGAACTAGAAGCTGATTTAAACCGTTTAGATGATGTTTTACAAAACCCAATTGATGTAGAAACTGAGAGCAAAGCAGTGGAGCAAGTCATCAGTTTTTGTTCGCCTAAATTACAAGGCCACATTGAGTTACGCAATGTCACCTTTGGTTACAGTCCCTTAGAACCACCCTTAATTGAAAATTTAAGCGTCACAGTCAAGCCAGGACAAAGAATAGCGTTTATCGGTAGAAGTGGTTCTGGTAAATCCACAATTGCGAAATTAATTTGCGGTCTTTACGCACCTTGGGATGGAGAAATTTATTTTGATGGTATTCCTCGCCAAGAAATTCAGCGTTCGGTTTTAGCAAACTTCTTGGCAATGGTGGAACAAGATATCTTTTTATTTGCTGGAACAGTAAGGGATAACATCACCCTTTGGGATACCACTGTGTCAGAAGCAGATTTAATTCAAGCTTGTGAGGATGCAGTTATCCATAACCTGATTTTATCGATGCCTAGTCAATATAATACCGAATTAATCGAAGGTGGAATGAATATTAGCGGTGGACAACGCCAACGTTTAGAAATTGCTTGTGCTTTAGTCAAAAACCCTAGTATTTTAGTATTAGATGAAGCAACCAGCGCCCTCGACCCAGAAACAGAGTTAATAATTGACCAAAATATCAGACGGCGCGGCTGTTCGTGTATTGTTGTTGCTCACCGTCTCAGCACCATTCGTGATTGTCATGAAATTATTGTCTTGGAATCTGGAAAAATTGTTCAACGGGGAACTCATAACCAATTGTGGCAGCAAGGTGGAACTTATGCTGATTTAATTAAAACAGAAGAAGCTTAGGCAGTGCATTATACATTCAAGTCAATCTTTCTCTAAGGCTGGACTACATGAAGGTTAATGAACCATTCCACCTCGATAATCCAAATATTGTGTGGCTTGTAGAGTCTGGAAAACTGGCTTTATTTGCGATCAAAATTCAACATGGTTCAAATAATGGTCAGCGTCGTTACTTATGTAGTGTCAGTACTGGTGAAGCTTTATTTGGTCAGGTATTGCTGGCTGAGACTATTACCCCAAGGCAATGGATATTTGAGGCAGTGGCAGTAGAGCCTGCCCAGTTAGCTCAATTATCAATGAATGATTTATTGCAGCGCATCCATGCTGGAGATGATGCAGCTATAACCTTAGTAGAAAAATGGGTATATCACCTCAGCCAAGTTGTGCGGCAACAGCAAACTCTTTTGGTGATGCCGTTAAATTTAAATCAAACCACTGATGAACAAAGTTTTTCTCTAAAGGCTGGTGAAGAATTACAACTACGGCAAAAAACTTTATGTTGGGTGAAGTTACAGCAAGGGATAACTCAGTGGTTAGGAATTGAGGAATTTAAATTCACTCCTGACTCTCCAGCTTTTCCTTTGACTTCAGCTACATGGCTGGAGGCAAAAAATTCAGTTACAGGAGTGATGCTGCTGACTAGGGAGTTAGAACAGGCAGAACTGTTAGCAGGTTTGACTAATTTGCATAACTATTTCTTTGCTTATTTAAATTTGCTGTTAACCCAAGAAGCAGAAACAGAATCTCGCAAATTGCAGGAACGAGAACAATTCAATCGTCAAGTGATTGCAGGCGCATTAGGAGAATTAGCTGGTGTATTGCAACCGCCACAGGAAGCAGTGTTTTTTCAGCAAGGCCCGCCTGCATTAGTAGCTATGGGTGCAATTGGTAAGTATTTAGGAATTACTATTCGTCCGCCAATTGCAGACGATCTTAATCATATAAAAGATCCTGTGGCAGCGATCGCTCGCGCCTCACAAATTCGCATCCGCCGGATTAAACTAACCAATGATTGGTGGCATCAAGAACACGAACCTCTGTTAGCGTTTAGTCAGTGGGAAAACTGTCCAGTTGCTTTGTTACCTAGCAATCAAGGATATGTACTTTTTGACCCAGTTACACAGACACGAACACCATTAAATGAATCAATTGCTCAAACTTTAACCCAAAAAGCTTATATTCTGTATCGACCTTTACCCCAAGTCATTAACAACGCTACTGATTTACTGCGGTTTGCAATTAAGGGTAATGGCAAAAATATAACTGGAATTTTACTATTAGGCATCATTGGCACATTCTTAGGAATGATTGCACCGCAGGCAACTGCAATATTAATTAATTATGCCATTCCTAGTAGCGATCGCTCTTTAATCTGGCAAATTGGTTTGATATTATTTGCCGTCGCTATTGCCCAGTTAGCCTTTCAAATTGCCCAAAGTATTCTTGTGCTGCGAGTTGAAAGTTTAACTAATAACGAACTCCAACCCGCAATTTGGGATCGATTACTGCGATTACGTCCAGAATTTTTTCGCCAGTATGCATCAGGCGATTTAGTTAACCGTGTCATGACAGTGAGTAATATTCAGGAAAGACTCAGTGGTGTAACGCAACGGAGTTTTTTGAGTGGTATCTTTGCCTTATTCAACTTAGTTTTGATGTTTATTTACAGTTGGCAACTGGCTTTTGTGGGTGTGGGTTTAGGATTAATATCTTGTATATTTACGGCTACTGCCAGCTTTTTTCTCATTCAGAAAATCCGACAACAGCAGAAACTAGATGGCACAATTAACGCCTTGGCTATTCAACTAATTAATGGTGTAACTAAGTTGCGAGTAGCAATGGCAGAAGAACGAGCATTTGCAGCTTGGGCTAAAAAGTACAGTCAAAGAACCAGATTAAAAGCTAGCGGACAACAAATTAGCGATATTGTTTCTATTTTTAATGAAGCGTTACCTTTAATAAGTTCAGCACTGCTGTTTTGGTTGGTAATTTCTACTAAGCAGACTAGCCTAAACATTGGTACATTTATAGCTTTTAATTACGCTTTGAGTATTTTTATTAAAGGTGCAACAGACCTGAGCAATACTATTACAGATATTTGGAGTATTGTACCTTTATGGGAGCGATCGCAACCCATTTTCCAATCTTTACCAGAATCAGACGAGCACAAAGAACCCCCCGGACAATTAACTGGTTGTATTGAAATAAATCAAGTCAGCTTTCGCTATTTAGAAAATGCGCCTTTAGTCCTCAATGATGTTAGCATTTACGCCAATCCCGGAGAATTTATTGCCCTTGTAGGCCCTTCTGGAAGTGGCAAATCAACCATCTTTCGCTTATTGTTAGGTTTTGAAACTCCCACTCAAGGCAATATTTACTACGACGGTAAAGATTTATCTCGCTTGGATATTCCAGCGTTACGCAGGTCTTTAGGGGTAGTTTTGCAAAATGGTAAGATTAGTTCTGGTTCAATTTTTGATAATATCACTGCTGGCGCATTAATTAACTTAGAGGCAGCTTGGGAAGCCGCACAAATGGCAGGTTTAGCAGAAGATATCGACCAAATGCCAATGGGGATGCACACAGTAATTAGTGAAGGCGGAAGTAATCTTTCAGGCGGACAAAAACAGAGGTTATTAATTGCGCGATCGCTCGTTTCTAAGCCTAAAATTATTCTCATGGATGAAGCTACCAGTGCTTTAGATAATCGCACACAAGCAATTATTAGCAAAAGTTTAGAACAGTTACAAGCTACGCGAGTGGTAATTGCTCATCGCCTGAGTACTATTCGTAATGCTGACCGCATCTATGTCATTGATAGCGGTCGTGTAGTGCAAGTTGGTACGTTTTCGGAATTGATAGCACAAGAAGGCTTGTTTGCTCGGTTGGCAGCTAGGCAATTATAGCATTCTTAAATTATTAGCAAAAAAATAGAACCCTGACTTTTCAAAGAAGTCGGGGTTCTAGATACTGCGAATTTTTATAAATCAGGAAAGATAGACCACGGGAAAAAGAAAAACGACCAATGGTAGAAGATGAAGTAATTGCCGAGCAACTGGAAAGATTACTGACACCAGCCATTAGATATATTGCTACAGTGGATACCCAGTGATATATTTACCCC
>CAXUOL010000287.1:0-8087 GCA_964252435.1 uncultured Nostoc sp. | reverse complement strand
GCGGAGCAGATGGCAATGACAGCCTCTTTGGTAACTCAGGTAATGACACCTTGTTAGGCGGTGCAGGCGATGATACTTTGAATGGAGGCACGGGGACTGACACTCTTAATGGTGGAGTCGGCAATGATACTTACATCGTAGACAACCTGAACGATGTTATTACTGAAGGCTTAGATGCAGGTACAGATTTAGTCAATTCTTCGGTGAATTGGGTGTTGGGAAATAACCTGGAGAACTTGACTCTGACTGGAAGCGGAGCAATCAATGGTACTGGTAACAGTCTCAATAATATCCTGACAGGAAATAATGCTGCTAACAAGTTAACAGGAGAAGATGGCAACGATAGCCTCTTTGGGAACTCAGGTAATGACACCTTGTTCGGTGGTGCAGGTGATGATCTACTCGCTGGTGGAGTTGGTCGAGATGTATTGACTGGTGGAACTGGACAAGATAGTTTTGATCTGGCTGGTAGCCGCACTGGAGGCTATGATACCATTGCTGATTTTACTGTTGGAGATGATACTATCTTCGTTTCAAAGAAAGAATTCGCACTTAGCCAATCTCAGAATACTACGCTCAATGCCAGTTTGTTCCGACTTGGGACTAGTGCGGCAACTGCAAGCGATCGCTTTATCTACGACCAAACTACGGGTAATCTTTTCTTTGACGCAGATGGGATTGGTAAGGCTGCACAAGTTCAAATTGCCCAGTTCTCCAATCACGTAGCGCTTAGTAGTGCAAATATTACTGTCATTGCCTAACGAAAGTTACATAAAGCCAATTATCTTTGAGGCTAAAAATTCCTTGAATAACACGGCGTGTCGGCTGTTCACCGAAATCAACCTCAACTATGTCCCCCAATTCAAAAGCTGGAGTAGAAACAGTGGTCTTTTCTAGTACATTTGTTGGATGAAATTCTTGTTCAGCTAAGTAGAGAGTTTCATTCTGGCAAACAATTGCATAAATCCATTCCTGTTTCTCCCACAAAACACCACAGCAGTAGCCTGACATCTGAGATTGGCAACAAAACTTTTTCTAATATTCTTACTGCTACTGGAGGCATGGTCTGACCCCACTCAGGAGAAATATGCCAACAGGATTCTAAAGCGGTAATTTGGTTAATCATCTGGGAATGTTGTTCTCTTTTTTATACATACACTCTCTTGGAGCAGTCTGATCCGGAATATAATTTAAATTTCGGGAAGCTAAGGCAACAGATGGAGATTTAAACCCAATCAATTCGAGAGCCTCTCAATTTGAGAAGACTTTACTGATTCACTAATTCTCAATTAGGATAAAATTGTTTTGGCAGTAGCGATCGCCTGCTCCACACTCTCCACAATATAAACATTTTTTGCCGACAGTTTTTTAAAGAAAAGTTTACTTTGTTCATCATTATTCAACAAAATTACTTGCTTATTTGTTTTCAAAGCTAGAGCAATTTCTGAAGCGGTTCCTGCACCCATACCGCAAGCAATTACCACATTACTGGTATATATTTTCTGGAATCTAATCAAACCGTGGTTAGCCGTTTTTGTTAATACTAACTTCCAGTTGGGATTCCAGAAGCTGATAAAAATAATGAATCAATTTCAAGGTTATATAACCGTGGACATATATTTGATTACTTGCCAATATTTCCGACATAGTAGCGTCTGTATTGTTCACAGCCTTCAAGGAATTTCAAGAATCTCAGCAAATCACAGAGGTTTTCTCTCATCAGAGAAATAAAAGAGCGTTATACAATAGTCAAACCCCTGATTATTCATATATTTACACTAGTACAGTACGGACTAAATCCAGCTACCATCTCAATTAACCAGACAAGTTGCTCAAAGCAACTGGTTAAAGGTAGGCAAACTTCACCGAATCTTTACTAAAAGCAGTGTCGAGTTAACTAAGCAGGTATCTTGAAAAAACTATTTTTCATTTCTCTTTTGAGCGCAGACAAGGGCGAGATTAGCCAGCCACTTGAACGCTCGTTTACTCACCAGCTTGCAAATCGTTGGTGCATCTGTTAGCCATATTTCTTAGCAGTTAATCGGTGTTGTTTGGGATGAAAATGTGGTAGATTAACTCAAATTTTACCAAAAATCCATAATTTTTGTGATACAGCGCTTCCTGCTGATATGAGGTACAGATACTTGAGATGCTATTAGCAGAGATAAACGGTAATTCGGCCAATTAATGTACTTCATAACTTCGGGAAGTGCTGTAAATTAGCTGGCGTTTGTATTTAGTATTTTAAATTAGCAAAATAATGTCAGTTATCTTGATGGTTCGAGCTAAATTTTTACTCTATATATCAGATAAATAACAAATTTACCTCTGGCAAAAGAGGCTTTTATAACTCAGCAAAAATCTATCTGTAGATAAGTTACTAAATTTACAAACTAGCTTAGGGTATGTACAGTCTCTGCAATGAGTATTGGTTTCTTCCAAGAACTTTTCATGCCTCATATTCATTATTCTCAGTTATTGCGTTATGGCATAGTTGTATTAATTGTCGCACTTGCATTAGTGCTAATGTTAACGCTAGACCCCTGGTTAAGCATGAATGGAACTCCTTTCGTGCTATTTTTTAGCACTGTAATGGTGAGTGCTTGGTATGGTGGTTTGAAATCAGGGCTATTAGCAACTTCCTTGTCTGCGTTACTAAGCGATTACTTCTTTCTGCCTCCAGCTTATGAGCTGAGTTTTGACTTATCTAATTTTGTGCGAATTGGGTTATTTGTATTACAAGGATTGCTTTTTAGTATCTTATGTGAGGCATTAAAAACTGCTAAAATCCGGGCGGATGAAAATCTCCAAAAGCTGAGAGTTAGTGAAGAAAGATTTCGATTAGCCTTAAGTAGTTCAGATATCGTGGTCTTTCAGCAGGATCGCGATTTGCGATATCAGTGGATTCATAATCCTCAAGGTCTAGACACTGCTGAAGAAATGTTAGGTAAGTCTGATGATCAATTATTTTCAGCCTCAGTAGCAGCGCAATTGCAGGCAATTAAGCTAAAGGTAATAGAGACTGGTGTTGCAACCCGTGAAGAAGTTTATCTGACAATTTCTGGAGAAGGCTGTTTTTATGATTTGCTAGTTGAACCGCTAAGGGATGCAGACAATAGCATTTTAGGTATCACCTGTGCAGGTGTGAATATTACTGAGCGCAAGCAAGCAGAACTAGAAAAAGCCAGGTTGCACCAGGAATTTCAGCAAGCTATTCAGCAAAAAGACGAATCTCTGGCGCTACTCAATGCTTGGCTTACTAGTTCACCAGTGGCGCTGGCTTTTGTCGATCCTGAACTTCGCTACATTTATGCTAATGAAGCGTTAGCTGCTATTAATGGTGTACCGCAAACTCAACATATTGGTCGCACCTTTAGGGAAGTACTACCAGAATGGGCAGCGCAAATTGAGCCTGTTTTTGAGCAAGTGATGGAAACTAGGCAGCCCTTACTCAACCAAGAAGTGAGCGGTGAAACCTATCCGCCTGGGGTATATCGTTATGGTCTTGTCAGCTATTATCCAGTGTGTTTGCCGAATGGACAGTTGTTAGGAGTGGGCATTAGTTCAATTGATATTACTCAATTGAAACAAACTGAACAAGCATTACGGGAAAGCGAAGCCAAGTTTCGCAGCATAGTTGAGTCCAATATGATTGGTATTGGCTTCTGGGATAGAGACGGCAGGATTACAGACGCTAACGATGCCTTGCTGAATATGGTCGGTTATACCCGTGAAGAATTAGTTGCCGGCACACTTCGTTGGCAAGACCTAACTCCTACAGAGTACCTGCCTTTCGATAAGGAAGCACTAACTCAATTTCAAGATAGTTTCTTTTGCACACCATATCAAAAAGAATATATCCGTAAAGATGGCTCACGCTTGCCGGTTTTGGCAGGTGGTAGTCATTTTGAAGGGACTGTAGATCGAGGAGCTTTTTTTGTTCTCGATATTACAGAGCGCAAACAGGCTGAGGAAAGACTACACTATATCGCCCAAATTAGTAGTTTACTCTCTACTTCGCTAGATTATGAACAAACCTTACAACAGATCGCCAAAATTTCAGTTCCCCAGCTTGCTGATTGGTGTAGTGTCGATATTTTAAATGAAGATGGTTCCATTCGCCGCCTACCCATTGCTCATGCAGACCCTTCAAAAGCAGAGTTGGCGCGTAAACTTCAGGAGTATGTGACAGATTACAAGGGTGCAAGTGCAATTACCAGAGTACTGCAAACCGGGCAAAGCGAATTAATCTCAGAGGTATCTGACTCGCTATTAGTAGCAAGTACTCAGAATCAAGAACACTTAGAACTTGTTCGGCAATTGGGGATGAAGTCTGTGATGATTGTGCCGTTAATCGCAAAAGGGCGAGTACTCGGCTGTATTACCTTTATCAACACCCGATCAGATCATCGCTACGATCGCACTGACCTAACTTTAGCAACAGATATTACTCATCGTGCTGCCTTAGCAGTGGAAAATGCCCAACTTTATCGAGACATCCACCAAGCTTTAGTCCATTATGCTGAATCTCTATCTCTTCTAGATGCGCTGCTAGAAGCCGCTCCGATTGCTGTATGCTTTTTTGATCGGGAACTGCGATATATCCGCATTAATCAAGTTTTCGCTGACATTAATGGTTTAGCTATAGAAGAACATCTAGGACGCAAATTTAGGGAAGTGTTGCCAGCGATGGCGGCTGAGTTAGAGCCACAGTTACAGCACGTGTTAGATACTGGAGAACCCCTGCTGAATATGGAAATCAGCGGTGAGACAAGAGAACAACCAGGACGTTACGGTTACTGGCTGGGCAACTATTACCCAGTTGATAACGCAATGGGTGAAACAGTAGGAATTGGCATTATTTTGGCAGAGGTGACAGCCGCAAAGCAAACAGAAGTTGCTTTGCGAGAAAGTGAAGAAAGGTTTCGGGCAATGTTCAATCAGGCAGCAGTCGGTATTTCTCTAGTAGCATTGGATGGACGATTTCTGCAAATTAATCCTGCCCTATGCGAAATTACTGGGTATAGCCATGAAGAGTTAATTCAAATGAACTTTCAGGAAATTACCCATCCTGACGACTTAGAAGTTGATTTTGAAAATGCTCGGCGAGTTTTAGCAAAAGAAATTAGTGGTTATTCCTTAGAGAAGCGCTACATTCGCAAAGATGGTTCTATAGTTTGGGTAAACCTAACTTCATCGGCAGTTTGGGATGCTAACGGACAACCAATGTATGCATTAGGGATTATTGAGGATATTAGCCATCGCAAACGAATTGAAGCCACACAAAACTTTTTAGTTGAAGCCAGCACCTTACTAGCTGCCTCATTAGATTATGAAATCACCTTGGAAAATGTGGCAAATCTAGCAGTTCCAACTTTAGCCGATTTGTGCATTGTAGATGTCTTCCAGGAAGATTGGTCAAGTAAACAAATTGCGATCGCAATTGCCGATTCCACAAAACTAAATATTTTAGACGAAATCCGACGACGTTATCAACCCCAAACCAGAGCCAAACAGCTTATACGGCAGCTAAGGTTAGGAATATCTGCCTTTTATCCCGAATTATCTGACTCACATCTTTTACAGATGTCTGAAGACAACGAACATCAGCAATTGCTGCAAAGTCTAGGTATTCGTTCTCTGATGGTGATTCCAGTTCGTTCCCGTGGGCAATTATTTGGAGCAATCTCTTTTTTTACTGCCGAATCTGGTCGGTACTATCAACAACTAGACTTGGCTTTAGCAGAAGATATTGCTCGGCGGGCAGCGACAGCCATCGACAACGCCAGACTTTACCAGGAAACTCAACGGTCTGTCAATCGCACAGTACTTTTACAAAAAATAACTGCTGCCTTCTCGGAAGCCTTAACTCCCCAACAGGTGGCTGATGTAGTCGTAAACCAAGGGATTGCCGCCTTGAAAGCTACTGGTGGTTCCGTTGTCTTACTTACTGAAGGAAATACTACCCTAAAAGTTGTGCAAGCAATTGGCTATCCGCAAACGCTCATAAATACTTCGACAAGTTTTCCAATCACAGCACCTAATCAAATAGCAGAAACAGTCAGAACTGGGCAGCCGATTTTTTTAGAAAATTTAGCAGCCATGATTGCTAGATATCCCGACTTGGCAGATGTTGTGACTGTTATAGCGAATAATGCCTGGGCTTCCATTCCCTTGGTAGTAGAAGGTAAAGTAATTGGGGCTTTGGGATTAAGCTTTACTACTGGACAAATATTTAACGAAGAAGACCGGGGATTTATGTTGACACTGGGACAGCAGTGTGCACAAGCCATTGCCCGCGCTCAACTTTACGAAGCCGAAAAGATTGCCAGGGCAGAAGCCGAGACAGCCAACCGAATTAAAGATGAATTTCTCGCTGTCCTTTCCCACGAACTTAGAACTCCCTTGAATCCGATTTTAGGGTGGGCAAAGTTACTCAGAACCCGCAAGTTCGACGAAACTACTAAAATCCGGGCATTGGAAACAATCGAGCGGAATGCTAAGTTACAGACCCAATTGATTGGAGATTTACTTGATGTTTCGCGGATTTTGCAAGGTAAGGTTAGGTTAAATCTCCATGCAGTGGATTTGAAAATAGCGATCGCATCTGCATTAGAAACGGTGCGTTTAGCAGCAGAAGCCAAATCAATTCAAATTCAAACGGTATTAAGTAATGATATCGGCAAAGTTCTCGGTGATGGCGATCGCTTGCAACAAGTAATGTGGAATCTCCTCTCCAATGCCGTCAAATTCACACCCACAGATGGACTTGTAGAAGTGCGTCTAGAGCAAGTTGGTTTAGATGCCCAAATCCAAGTAATTGATACAGGTAAAGGAATCAACCCAGAATTTTTGCCCTACGTCTTTGATTACTTCCGCCAAGCAGATGCCAAAACAACCAGAGTATTTGGCGGATTGGGATTGGGACTGGCAATTGTCCGCCATCTTGTAGAACTTCACGGTGGCACAGTTCAGGCAGAGAGTTTAGGAGAAGGACAAGGTGCTACCTTCACAGTCAAACTACCTTTGCTGAAAAATTCTGAGTTGCGAGTTAGCAGTGGTGAGGCTTTTCAAGCAGAACTCAGTAATGACGACACATTACTTGCTGGAGTCCAAATCCTGCTTGTGGACGATCAAGCTGATGTGCGAGAGTTTTTTAGCTTTGCGCTGGAACAATATGGCGCGACTGTAACAGCAGTTGAATCAGCAGATGAAGCGCTGCAAACATTAGTCCAGTCAAAGCCAGATATCCTCTTAAGCGATATTGGAATGCCCTTAATGGATGGCTATATGTTGCTGCGCGAGGTGAGAAAATTACCGCCAGAACAAGGCGGACAAATTCCTGCGATCGCTTTGACTGCTTATGCTGGAGAAATTAACTACAACCAAGCAATGGCAGCAGGATTTCAAAAACACCTACCTAAACCCGTCGATCCAGTGGATTTAGCCGCAGCGATCGTTAGTCTCATTGGCAACACTTCACCTTGAGAGTAAATAAACTCTTAAATTTCTCTTTTTTCCTTTAGAAATTAAATATGTATTTTTTATTTTTCTTTAGAAATTTGCCATTTGCAACTTGATGTTATAAATTGGTGCTCAGATTTTAATTAAAGATTTATTTACCAATGAAAACCCAACAGTTCAGTTCAACAACCCTAGAAAATAGACCTACCAAGACGAAAAAACAGTCTTTTCCTGGTAGGAGTATTGGTACTCCTAAAGTACCATTTCGTAAATCCCATAAAATAGTACCACAACATGAGTTACTTAGTGACTGGGAACACGCGAGTTAATTTAGTAACGTACTATAGCTACGATCTAGGCTGATGTACTACTCTCGGTATCCAGTTAGACATTAACTGATACCAATTTTCTGTGAAGTTGCACTTAATAACGAGGTGATGATATAATCCCATCCACAAATAGAAGCGTAGTTTACCGCCGTAGGCATCGCTTCTGCTGAGATGGAACCCTTGAACCTGTTTTAACTTTCGTCTTAATTGATCTTTAGGCCCCTCGCTTGGTCACCATCAAATTTTCTTAGCACCTTGGTATCAAGAAATGGAAAAGTATTTAGTCACCAAAGA
>CAXUOL010000286.1:0-8094 GCA_964252435.1 uncultured Nostoc sp. | reverse complement strand
GCGTTCAACCCCAAAGGTCAGTTGCAATCGCTTTCAACCCGCCTCTAGCTGGGAGGGGTGTTGAAACTACGAAGGCTCCCAGGCAGTAGCTCCAAGCCTGCATCCTTTCAACCCGCCTCTAGCTGGGAGGGGTGTTGAAACTCTGCACTTCAAACACTTGGTTTACCAATAGTTATGAAGGCATTTTTGTCACGTCTCCCAAAATCGCCCGTCAGTTAACACTAAAAAAAGTAAATCAACTGACACTTTAAAGGCTATAAACCTCATTAAACAAGCGATTTAAACTTTTGGCAGCAACCCCAGGAAAATCGCTCCCGCTTTACCATGCCAAAAAATAATTAAGGTGGGTTCCTCCTTGGTCGGAGGTGATTCGGTAGCCACCACTGCGGTAAACCCGCACCTCTATTACTGGGGGCGCACCTTATTCCTGTCCGCAAGGGACAGCAGCATCAAGGTGGGCAGCTACCAGGGTCAGAAAGCAAGACTGATTTGACAACAGTCAAACTAACCCAAATTTACACAGCACAGAGGCTTGTAACAAGCATGAACTGCGGCGCTATTGAATATTCATTCTTATTCTATTGTCAAGGTTCGGTGTTTTGTCAATCAGTTTATTTTGCGGGAATGGTAAGCTGCGATCGCTAATTCTTTCGCTTTCTCCTGCGGGCTTCCTCTAACTGACTGTTTTGCCTCCTCTACAACAATTCCAGCTTTTTTTGCTTGATTTTGAATGCTTGTAATCAATCTGCTATAACTCCACTGATGAACACTAACTCGATACTGTTTGGCATACTTTTTTTGAACTTCTATTAAGTCTGATTTTTGTTCAGCTTTGGCTTGAACCTCACTTTGAACTTGTTCTCGCATATCGCCCAACTTAGGGAGGACGATACTACCAGCTTTATAGGTTTGTGCGATCGCTAGAATTTCTTTAGCTATCAATCTGTCTACATACTGCCCTAACTCTGATTCTCCCAATTGATTTGGTGCAGCAAGCGTTTGAGCTATTTGGCGTTGATGAGATAAGGAGTGCTTTTGTTGTCGCTGTCTATTAAGCAGTCTGTAATTATCACCAAGTATTTGTTTAATACTCCGGTGGATAAGCACTTTACCTGTAGAGCCATCAACTACTGCTACTGTTGTAGGCTTTTCTAGACCAAAGCTAACACCAACAAGAATATGAGATTGACCTTTATATAAGGGCTTGTTGGGACGAGGGAAAGGGTTATTAATTCTGGCTAATGTGGAGTTTTTCCTTTTTATATAAGCTAGCTGTTTGTCATTGAGGTCGTCCTTGGCTTTAATTTTGGTGAGAATTTTAGCAATTTCTTCTGCTTTTTCTTCTCTGACTAGATTTGTTCCTTCATCTGTCCACAGACGAGTATCTACAGAACAGTAGAGAATTAAATGGTTAACATTCCAAGGATCGCCTTTGCCTTCCTCTTCTTGCCAAGCAATAAGTCCACTTCGGAGAGTGAAGAGGCTACTGGAGTGCTGTTTTTTACCGATTCGTTTGATTTGCTGGTCTTCATAGAAACGTTGAAACCAATGGAGTTGACGAGAGTCACAATATATTTGGAAAGTATGTTCACTAAAACCATTGAATTTTACACAGATACGCCCATCTTTGTTTTTGAACCAAGTCATATCTTCATTGGTTTCAAAAGCAACTGGAAAAGGTACTCTACTAGGTTTTTTTAATAAATTGTCTTGCCATGATTTCGCCTCAGCTTCATTGCTAGGAACTTTTTGAGTGGCAATAATGAGAGTTTCTAGCCATTTTGTATCGGTTAAATCTCTTCCTTTAGGAATTCGAGCAGCTAGCTGTTCCGTAAGACGTTCAATTTGAATTTCTACTTTGCGCCGACGCTGGGCAAACTTTTTTAGGTCTTCTTCTTTCTCACTCACTTTGCATCTATTTTTAAGCAAATAGCTGATAGCGCAACGAGTTAGGTTATCTTCTGTGTTGCTGTAAGCCTCAAATAGGCTCTTAGAGACAATGCGATCGCGTAGCGTCCGCTCCGCGCAATCGCTATCCGAATCTTTTGATTTTTTAGTTTTTTGCCGTTTCTTTCCTTTGGCTGGTTGTGGTTCAACCATGTCTGACTGGGGTGTAACTTGAGCCAGAATTTCAGCAGCTTTGATACGAAGGCTTTCTAAGTTAACACCACTGGCTTCTACTAATTCAGTATCACTTTTGAGCATTTCCAACCAGCGATTTTTACCGTCCAGTTGGTACTGCAACCTTTTCATCAGTGCTAACCAAGATTTGTAGATGTAATTAACTCTATTGATCGCACTTGTGTAAAACCGTCCTGGTTGACCAATAAAGCGAGAGTCGGTTTTGAGTACTGCACACAGTTGCTTGACTATCCCAGTAGGTATTTTTCCCTTTTGTCGCCAGGTTTCAAAGTCAGGATCTTGAGCTACTTGAAGCAGTAATTCATTAATCAGTGGTGTGTTTTTATCTGCCATGAGCTTCCATAGCTGTTGGCGAGTAACAACACTAGCGACAAGACGACACTGAATCGTGTTTTGACTGATCGATTTTAAATTTAAAAACATATTATGTTCAATCATACCATATATGTTTAGTAAAATGCTGTGCATAAAATGATTTCATGCAGGAAACTTTTTTTACGAGTAAACAAGCTGCTGAAATCACAGGCTGCACTCTGCGCCAGCTCCAATACTGGCGAGAGAAGGGTGTAGTTATGCCTGTTATCGGTGAAACTGGAATAGGGCGTAGTATTTATTACTCAAAGCCGAATTTGATCGAACTGGCAGCAATGTTATATTTTTTGTCTATGGGGCTAAATTTTGATGTTGCTAATACTACGCTTAAAACATTGAAAGACAAGGAACCAGAATTATTTGAATCTGGTAAAGGTACGCGATGGATGCTCCAACGAGACAATCACAAGCGATCGCTCGAACTTGTAGAATTTGAATTAGAACAAGCGATCGCCCAAATAAAAGCAGGTCAACCTGTAATTCCAGTATGGTTGGATACGATATACGAGCGTATAGCCAGCAAATTGAAAGATTAGACTTCAGCAATTTGGAAGTGTGTTGGAGTGTCTCTCAACAAGAGATATACTGGCAAAGCATTAGTGTCGCAATCTCAGCATCTACTATGGGCAAACTCACGCTGCCGCAACTAGAACGTCATCTTTTTTCTGTTGCGGATATTCTGCGAGGAAAAATGGATGCTTCGGACTTCAAAGAATACATCTTCGGGATGCTTTTTTTAAAACGCGCCTCGGATGTATTTGAGCCACAGTATGAGCAGATTTTGCAGCAGAATTTGCAAAGGGGAAGGACACAAGAAGAAGCAAACATGAGGGCAGAAAACCCCACCACTTACAAAGAAACTTTTTTTGTACCAGAAAAAGCGCGGTGGGCATATATTCGTGATGAGCTACATAAAAACGTCGGACAAGGGCTAAATGATGCTTTGACGGCATTTGAGGAAAGTAACGAAGCGCTGACAGGTGTATTAAAACATATTGATTTTAATCGTCAAGCTGGTAAAAATCGGATTCCTGATGTCAAATTGCGCGAACTGATTAAACACTTCAATAAATATCGTTTGCGAAATGAGGATTTTGTATTTCCTGATTTGCTGGGTGCGGCTTACGAGTACCTGATTAAGGAATTTGCAGATTCAGCCGGGAAAAAAGGGGGCGAGTTTTATACGCCGCGTGAAGTAGTGCAGTTGATGGTGCGTCTGTTAAAACCTCAACCTGGGATGTCAGTTTACGATCCCTGTTGTGGTTCTGGGGGAATGTTAATTCAGTCTAAGCAATATGTAGAAGAATGCGGTCGTGATGCCAGAAATTTAGCATTATACGGTCAGGATAATAACGGCGGCGTATGGGCAATTTGCAAAATTAATATGCTGCTGCACGGCATTCGAGATGCAGATATACATAATGACGATACTCTGTTTAATCCCTTGCATATTGCTGACGGTGAACTAATCCGCTTTGACAGAGTAATCAGTAATCCGCCTTTTTCTCAGAACTATAGCCGCGAAGGAATGCAATTTTCTGGACGCTTTACGCATGGTTATTGTCCTGAGACGGGTAAAAAAGCAGATTTGATGTTTGCCCAGCACATGTTAGCTGTTCTCAAAACTGATGGGATGATGGCGACGGTAATGCCACATGGGGTGCTGTTTCGCGGCGGAGAAGAAAAGAAAATTCGGGAGAGTTTTATTAAAAACGATCAATTAGAGGCGGTGATTGGCTTACCACCGAATTTGTTTTATGGCACAGGTATCCCCGCCTGTATTTTGGTGATGTGTCCACAAGGGGCAAAACCTGTTGAACGCCAGGGAAAAGTTTTGTTTATTAATGCTGATGCTGAATATTATGCAGGTCGCGCTCAAAATTATTTGCGTCCTGAGCATATTGAAAAGATTTGCTGGGTGTTTGAAAATTTTGTATCTTTACCTGGATATTCGGCAGTAGTTACTAAAGAAGAATTAAAAGACAACGATTACAACTGTAATATCCGCCGCTATGCTGATAATGCACCACCACCAGAACCACAAGATGTAAAAGCGCATTTATTTGGGGGAATTCCCAAGGCTGAGGTCGAAGCGAAGCGCGAATTATTGGCAGCACATGGGTTTGACCCCAGTAGGATTGTAGCGGAGAGGAATTAGTGGATTATTTGGATTTTATTTCTGCAATTAGCGAAAGAGGGCAGATTAAAACTTTTATAGAATCGGATGCTGGTGTTCAGCAGCAAGAAGGCAAACTTTTTAATGTCTTTGATTTATATCAAGATTTCGGTATTAATTTGAGTTTAGTAGAACGGGTTAATGCTAGTGAAAAAGAACAAAGTAAATATGCAATTCAACCAGGAGACTGTTTTTTTACTCGAAGCTCTCTTGTTTTATCTGGAATAGCACATTGTAATATTATTCGTAGTTTACCAGAAGCTGCTCTGTTTGAATGCCATTTGATGAGAGTGCGTCCAGACAAGAATCAGGTAATTCCTGAATTTCTGGCTTTATGGTGTCGTTCATCGTCGGCAAGAAAGTTTTTGATGAGTCGGGCTAAACAAGTCACGATGACTACTATTTCTCAGCCTGATATAGCACCATTGCCTATTCCTTTACCACCGAAAGAAGAACAACGGCGTATTGCTGAAATTTTGGATACGGTGGATGAAGCGATCGCTTGCACATCTTCCCTTATTATAAAACTCAAACAAACCAAAGCCGGACTACTGCAAGACTTGCTCACACGCGGGTTAGATGAGAATGGCAAATTGAGAGATCCACAGGCGCATCCTGAACATTTCAAAGATTCCCTATTGGGAGAAATTCCAAAAGATTGGGAAGTTAGGACTTGTGAATCCGTTTGTAGAGAAATAGTTGTTGGAATTGTTATCAAACCATCACAGTATTACAAGCCCTCTGGAATTCCTGTGTTGCGTTCTGCAAATGTTCGTGAAGCAGGCTTAGACCCTTCAGACTTAGTATTTATGTCTGAACAATCAAACCGAATACTTGCTAAAAGTATGATCCGTACAGGAGACGTGCTTACCGTTCGTACTGGCTACCCAGGAACATCTTGTGTTGTTTCTCCTGATTTTGATGGTGCAAATTGCGTTGATATTATTATTTCTCGTCCAAGTGCAGAAATTGATTCAGCATTTCTTGCAACATGGATTAATTCAGATTATGGAAAAGGTCAAGTTCTTCGTGTACAAGGTGGATTGGCTCAACAGCATTTTAATGTCGGAGAGCTTCAAAAGTTACTGATAGCCAAACCTTCAATTGAAGAACAAAAGGCAATTCTAACAATACTCAATACTCACAACACCCGAATTCGCCAAGAGCAAACCTACTTTAACAAACTCAAACTCCAAAAACAAGGACTAATGCAAGACTTATTAACTGGCAAAGTGCGAGTCAAAAATATTAAATAATTTGACTAAATAAACTATTTAGCAACGATAATAAATAATTTATGCCTACGTCTATTTATCACATCACACACACTAGAAACTTAAAATCAATTTTCCAATCAGGTGGATTGATAGCAAATAGTAGGCTAAGACAACGGCAAATCAAGTATCAAGATATTGCTCATGGACATATCCAAGATAGACGAGGATTAACCCGTGTTCCTTGCGCTGCACATGGATGTTTACACGATTATGTGCCATTTTATTTTGCTCCACGCTCTCCCATGCTATATGCTATTCACAAAGGTAATGTTGAAGACTACGCTGAGGGGCAAAATCCAGTAATTTACTTAGTTTATGAAGCTGAAACAATAGTAGCAAACAAATTAGTTTTTACTTTTACGGATGGTCATGCAGTCATAGCATATAGTGAATTTTATGATGATCTTCAAAGATTAGATATGATTGATTGGGAAATTATGAGTGCAGATTTTTGGGGTAACACACAAGAAGATGGAGACAGAAAACGCCGACGACAAGCGGAGTTTTTAGTCCATCAATTTTGCCCTTTAACACTAATTAAAGAAATTGGTGTAGTAAATAACACCTTACAAAAACAAGTTAGAGAAATATTACAAGATTTTAATTATCAGATACCAATTAGGGTTTACTCTAATTGGTATTACTCAAACTATTAAATTAGTTAGTCTCAACATAGTACAATAGTACCAAGTAAACAGTTAAGAGAAGTGATTGAGTTCAAGCAAGGGAACCTATTGGAAGAAAAAGTCGAAGCCCTAGTAAACACCGTTAATTGTGTTGGTGTTATGGGCAAAGGTATCGCCTTGCAATTTAAGCAAGCCTATCCCGAAAACTTCCGTCAATATGAAAAAGCCTGTCGTGCTAGGGAAGTGCAGCCAGGACAGATGTTTACTGTGGCAATAGGGAGCCTGTTCAACCCAAGATACATTATTAACTTTCCTACCAAGCGCCACTGGAAAGGCAAGTCAAAAATAGAAGACATTAAAAGTGGACTAGTGGCTTTAGTTGCAGAAGTGGAACAATTAGGTATCACTTCAATTGCTATTCCACCTTTAGGATGCGGTAACGGCGGCTTGAGTTGGTCAGAGGTTAAGCCATTGATAGAATCAGCCTTTGCTCAACTATCAGATGTACAGGTATTTATTTTTGAGCCAGTAGGCGCACCAGCAGCAGAAAAAATGCCTATTGCGACCGAAAAGCCGGAAATGACCCGCGCTCGTGCTTTATTTATCCATCTGCTGGAACTGTACGGACTTCCAGGTTATGAGTTGACTAAGTTAGAAGTTCAAAAACTCCCCTATTTTCTGCAAGAAGCTGGAGAGCCTTTGAAGCTGCGTTATGTGAACCATAGATATGGCCCCTACGCTGACAACCTCAACCATGTCTTGAAACGCCTCGAAGGACACTACATCTACGGCTATGGTGACGGAACCAGCAAAGCTGACAGTGCTGAAATTTACGTATTGCCTGAAGGTAGGAAAGCAGCACAAGCTTTTTTAGAAACAGAACCAGATGCCCAGAAGCGTTTGGAGCGAGTTAGCAACCTCATATATGGCTTTGAAACGCCTTACGGCATGGAACTGCTAGCAACAGTCCACTGGGTTGCTAGCAAAGAATCTAGCCCAGCACAAGATAGTGAGCAGGCGATCGCTCTGGTACATGAATGGAGCGATCGTAAACGCAAGCTATTTAAGCCTGAACATATTCGCAAAGCTTGGCAGCGTTTGCATGAGCAAAACTGGCTAAACATTAAAGAGCAAACAACTTCCTGAATATTATCTCAAGAAAGTTACCAATAAAATTCCATGATATAGTTTGGCTTGCCCCTGTATTCTGTATGGCTTTACTATCATTCATTTGACTTAAAGAACAATTAGGTTTCTCACATAAACATCTTTTTCGTTTATGAAGTCTGTAATACTCTTGCTCAAGAGTAATTAATCCTGCATTTTTAAAATCTGATTTCTTCAAACGAAGTTGATACTTTGTATAAAAATGCTTGCTAACTTCTTTACGAATCCATTTATCCAATTCACGTATTTGTTGGATGTCTGTAATACCCATAAAAAATCCGGCGTTGCTGAATCGAAGTATGAATCATGCGATCGCCTCAAGCTTGCGGACGCG
>CAXUOL010000285.1:0-8115 GCA_964252435.1 uncultured Nostoc sp. | reverse complement strand
TGACCGCGAAAGGGCAAAGGTATGTTATGAGTTTTACCATAACGAGCCGCGACTTCACCGGCAACAATCATCATTTCTGCTACCAGTTGCCGCGATGGGGAATCATCCAAAATATCAATGTGGATCTCCTCACCTTTAACTTTGATCGTCGCTTCAGGCATGGTGATGCTAATTGCCCCTTGGGCGTAACGCCAAGCTTTGCGCCGCTGTGCCCAAATTGCGATCGCTGCAATTTCCGGTTCTGCCTGTACCCGTAATTGCAGCATTTCATCTACATCTTCGTAGGTGAGGCGATAAGTCGGCTTAATGAAACTGGTATGAATGCTGTAATCTTCTACTACCCCAGTTGTACCTAAAATAATCCCGAAACTGAGGGCGCAACAAACCTTTCCCTGGATCAGACTCATTGGCCCAGTTGCCAACACTTCTGGAAACATGGGAATCATCCCCGTAGGTAAATAGACTGTACTACCCCGCTTTCTGGCTTCCAAATCTAATTCATCTTCCGGTACCAACCATCTAGTAGGATCGGCGATATGCACCCACAACCGTTCCCGTCCATCGGGCAGTACTTCCCAACTTAGACCATCGTCGATCTCTGTGGTCGTTTCATCATCAATGGTGTAAACCTTCAGGTGAGTCAGATCAAGGCGGTTTGTATCTGAGTCAATCGGCGGGAAATCCAAACGCTGTTGCGTCACTTCTAATACCTTATGAGGAAATTGAATCGGAATTGAAGAACGACGCAGGAACAAGTTTTCATAAGGACTCCAGCAACCCAAATCCACCAATAGTTGAAAGGCTCCTTGGGGTGTTGTGGGTCGTCCCAGCATGGTCATAGTTTCTAATACTGAAGCGCTGGGCGGATAAGCACGAGCCAAGGAGTCATAATTAACCCCCGTCCGCACGGTGTCAGCTATTAGCGCTGCATATTTTTCTAGTCCTTCTAAGCGCTGGCGATCGTGGCGCCCCCACTCTACTGCTTCACCTTTGAGCGCCTGCTGTACACGAGTTAAAAATTCCTGCTGTCCTTTAGCTTTTAGTGCCTCTACTTCCAGTTGGTGCTTGCGTTCTGCTACTTGAGCAGCAGTTCTCGGCTCGTAAGCGTCTCCTTTTTGCTTGAAATAAAGTTTGTCGTCTGATAACAAGCAATAGGCGGCGTAACAAGGAGGTGCGGCTGATTCTGAAAATAGCAGATTCGCCATTTGGTCTGGGGTAACTGTTTCCCCATCTTCAACCAGTAATTCCCAAGCCACTTCTAAACTAGATGGGTCTAAATAAGGCTTGATTTGCTCCAAAAAGCTGGCAATTTCAGAAGCCTTGTAAGTCTGTCCGGTAACTGTATAGGTTATTTGTCTAGGCGCGAGGCTGTGGGATTGACCACGTTCGTCTACCACAAACCAGCGGGTTTTTCCGTCTGGACGTTCTACGATGCCCAGACGGCGATCGCCTTGAACCCTAAATTCAACTAGCGTCCCCTTCTCCACAACTCTCGCACTCTAATTTGGTGAACAGTTTAAATAGTTAGGAGTGAGGAGTGAGGAGTGAAGAGTTAATTGATAACTCATAACTTCTAACTCATCACTTGAAATAGTTAGGAGTGAGGAGTGAGGAGTGAAGAGTTAATTGATAACTCATAACTTCTAACTCATCACTTGAAATAGTTAGGAGTGAGGAGTGAAGAGTTAATTTATAACTCATAACTCATAACTCATAACTTCTAACTCATCACTCTTTTTAGCCTTCTGCATTAATAAATGGCAACAAAGCCACAATCCGCGAACGTTTAATTGCTAATGTCAACTCTCGCTGTTGCTGAGATGTAAGCCCAGTAATTCGACGTGGCAATATTTTACCCCGCTCGGTGACAAACTTACGCAGTAAATCAACATCTTTATAATCGATTGGTTCTCCTGGCTTGATCGGAGAAAGGCGACGACGGAAATAACTCATCTTTTTTACTTAATTTCTTTGTGAACGGTATGTTTGTTGCAGTGGGTGCAGAACTTTTTCAGTTCTAGCCTGTTAGTGGTGTTGCGGCGATTCTTGGTACTGGTATAACGTGAAACACCAGCAGAACGCTTATCTGAATTTGTCCGGCACTCAGTACACTCTAGTGTGATAATAATGCGGGCACCTTTACTCTTAGCCATAATCTTACAAACAGTGAAGCCTGAAGAGAATTAACACAAATGACTATCTTCTCACATTCCGCCGCATATTTTCAACTAATCTTTTAATTTTTATATCGAGCGAGTAGCCACGACGCGACGAAACGATGAAAGTTCCACAATAGCGATCGTGTAAAGCCTGCCGCATCTGGGTATCAGAGAAGGCAGTCCCGCAATCAATTGCTAGGGGAATTACTAGCAGTATAGCAGTGGGATTGGCTCTAATATTGCTCAGGGCAATTGACACTAATAAAGCACCCAAGCCGATAATCGCTTCTCGCTTCACTAGTGAGAGCAAATCGGGAATTCTGCCCACTACTTCCCCATCTTCAACTTCCAACACCTTTAAATCGAACGCCCAACGCCCTAAACTTTGCCCTTGATTGTTGTATACCACCACTACCCGCAAAACCAGCCAAAGTATTACAAAAACTAAGATTTCAAGAAATTGAATACCGATATCGCTGCCTCCCAGTAGGGAACTGACTAACCAGACACCAAGGAAATCAAGTCCCAATGCCATACCTCGCCGCCCAATTTCAGCCTTGGGATAGTGTTTTTGGGGAAGTCGTTCGATAGTCATACAAAATAGGTATTTTTATTTAGGGGTTGGGAAATAGCGATCGCTCCTGTTTTTAATATTAAGATGATGACTCGGCTAGTTGCTGCCCTGTAAAGGAACAAAAACCAGCCAACAAAAATTTGTACGACTGCCAACTGCACGACTCCAAAATACGATTAAGCAGCTATAAAACTTTTGATACCCTGCTGGTACTCAGTTAGCATCTCATAGAGTAGCCGCTACACGTCATGGATGCAACATACAGTATTGTATTGTTGTAGAAACTTCATTTTAATTAATTTGGAAGTTGTATCTATGACACATCTGTTTACTAAAACAGCTATTAGTCTGGTGACGACTACTGCTTTAGCCTTAGCGATCGCCATAACCACCAACAACCTAGCTCATGCTGCTGAGTTCAACTTTAACTGGAAAGGAGACACTGGTTATTCAGCGAAAGGTTCATTTAACTACGACACAACAACTGCTCCCAGCGTCATTTCTGAAACAGGCTTGGGAGCTACGAAGAACTTGCAATCTCTCTCAATTTCCTTTTTTGATCCCTTGAGTAATCTCATCAATAGTTTCACCCCAGTGGTTAGTAGGATATCTAATTACGGCTATTTGAGATTCAACTTTGATACCACTACCCAGAAAATCTTTGGTTCCTTTGATGTTGGCAAAGATGATGAGTTTCCTGGCGATACATGGCTTAATAATAATCTTGCACTCATAGATGAAGATTCGAGTGATGAAGTTGTAGCTAAAGAATTTGGTTTTTACAAAAGAGATGCAGCAGGCAAAAAGCAAATACTAGATTTAAGCAACAATTCAGTTCAGGTATCCAAAGTCCCCGAAGGAAGTATAATTATCGGTTTACTCGCAGTGTGTAGTTTAGGATTTACCCTCAACCAGAAATCAATCCAAAATCCAAAATCTAAAATTGGTCAGTGTTACTTTACAGGAATAAAAGAAAAGTTTAACTCTTAGAGGATGTTTGAAAAGTATTAGGCTAATAGAATTCGCTACTACACAAAACTTAGTCCACCTCCGCTGATTAAGAGAAAATCAAGAGTTTTTAACCCACGGAGGTGGGTTTGGATTGTGTAGCCGCGACTTCCAGTCGCCCAGTGAGTAATAAATTAGACTTTTCAAACAACCTCTTAAGAAGTTTCTATGGAAAAAATAATTCATCCTATTAAATACCGAATTATCGAACGCAAAATTACCCCAGAAAAATCTTATTGGCATTTTATTAAAGGTAAAACCTTTTATAACCCACTGAATCTACCAAGTGAGGGTGATATAGAATTCATGTTCGGTACAACTAAAAAGAAAGTTGTTATTGAATTATTTCGGATTAATGGCGGGAAGGTAGGATACTATTTGGTAAACTTACTAGAGAAAAAATACTACTACTGTGGTCAAGACTGGGCAAGTATTAAAGCCAAGCTAAGAGAATTAGGTATTGGTAGAGATGAGCCAAATTACTCTTGACGTAAGCGTTTAGGGGTATAGAGAAGACAAAAAATAACCTCCAAAATCAAGCAATAAAATTAAGCAGCTTTCAAAAAATCAGAACCATTAGAACAAAATGCTCTCTTGATTGAGTCGTCAGTGTTACTTTACAGGGATAAAAGAAAAGTTGGAGGCGATCGCTATGTTATCAGTCAGCGATGCACAAGCAATTATTTTAAATTTGGTGCAGCCGTTGGATCGTCAACGGGATACAGAAGTTGTAGATTTATTAACAGCCGATAGTCGCATTTTGGCAACACCTGTCACCAGTCCGCTAGATTTTCCCCATTGGGATAATTCGGCAATGGATGGCTACGCAGTTCGCTACGAAGATGTACAGCACTCTAGCACCGAACAACCAGCTATTTTAGAAATTGTTGAAGAGATTCCGGCTGGGTATCAGCCCAAGTCTACGATTCAACCAGGGCAAGCCGCACGAATTTTTACAGGTGCGGTGATCCCAGCAGGTGCGGATACTGTAGTCATGCAAGAAAAAACACGCCGCGAGGAAAACTGCGTATTTATACTGGATGCGCCAAAACCACAAGGATTTGTCAGACACAAAGCATCTTTTTATCAAGCTGGAACACAACTACTACCAGCAGGAATTAAGTTAAATGCCTCAGAAATTGGCGTATTAGCAGCAGCACAATGTCCGCAATTAAGTGTTTACCGCCGTCCGCGTGTGGCAATTTTTTCCACTGGTGATGAGTTGGTGACAATCGATCGACCGTTGCAACCAGGGCAAATTGTGGATTCTAATCAGTATGCACTGGCAGCATTAGTGAGACAAAGTGGCGCAGAACCGTTAATTTTAGGCATTGTGAAAGATGATCCAGTTGCTTTGGAGAAAGTTATTACCCACGCCATTGCGATCGCTGATATAGTTATCTCTTCTGGTGGTGTCTCAGTGGGAGATTATGACTATATTGACAAAGTTCTAGAGTCACTAAAAGCAAAAATCCACATTCGGGCTGTGGAAATCAGTCCAGGAAAACCCCTCACCGTCGCCACTTTACCCAGTACAGATGCGATTAATCACGTCTTTCCACTCTATTTTGGTTTACCAGGAAACCCTGCTGCTGTGTTGGTGACATTTTGGCGATTTGTGCTACCAGCAATCAAGAAACTTTCGGGAATTACTGAAGGTTGGGAACCAGTATTTTTGAAAGTGCGATCGCATGATGAATTGCGATCAAACGGCAAACGTGAAACTTACCTTTGGGGTAAATTGCATTTAGTTAATGGAGTTTATGAATTTCACAAAGCTGGTGGTAATCACAGTTCCGGCAATTTAATTAATTTAGCTCAAAGCAATGCCTTAGCTGTTCTCCCAATGGGTGAAACATTAATTTCTCCACAAGAAGAAGTGCAAGTTTTGCAGCTTAGTAATTCGTAATTACGAATTAGTTAAAATGTCTGCTCAAAAGCCTCAATCAAGCTGTTAACTTCCTCAAGGGTGTTGTAATGCACCATACTCACTCGGACTATTCCACCTTGCGATGCTAACCCCAAGTATTCAATGAGCCGTTTAGCATAAAAGTCTCCGTAGCGAATCGCAATGTAATGTTGGTCAATTTTTGCCGGAATAGTTGAGCTATTTATTCCATCAACGATAAAAGATATAGTTGGTACACGGGTTTGGCGATTGGCCTTTGATTGACCAATAACTCGCACATTAGGCTTACTGTTGAGGTAATTTAGGAGGCGATCGCTAATCTTTTCTTCATGTATGCTAATTAAATCAAATGCTTGTACCATTTGATTTCTCAAATCAGGTGCAGTTTCATTTCCGTAGTGCAGTTGTGCTAATTCACTTAAATAATCACATAAACCTAACATTCCATAACTTAATTCAAAATTGACATTCCCTAATTGAAATTTATAAGGTATGTCTGTCTGGTCAATAAAATAATGGTTAAGACCAGGCAATCTTAATAAATGTTCTTCTTTACCATAAAGTAAGGCATGATGCGGCCCATAGACTTTATAAAAACTCAAAGTATAGAAATCAACATCTAAATCTTGGACATCAACTAATCTGTGAGGTGCATAAGCTACACCATCTACACAAATCATAGCGTTGCGATCGTGTACAAATGCAGCAATTTCTTTGATTGGGTTGATGGTTCCCAGAACATTAGAAGCATGAGTCAAGGCTACCAGTTTTGTGCGCTGACTCATCAATGGTTCTAAGTCTGCTAAATGAAGTTCCAAAGTATCTGGGCGAACTTTCCACACTTTAACCTTCATTCCTTGTTTTTCAAGAGCGACCCAAGCACCAATATTAGCTTCATGGTCACAATTAGTAACAATAACCTCATCACCAGGTGTGAAGGTTTGACCCAGACACATTGAGAGAACTTTCAACATCATTGTAGTAGATGGGCCCATAACCACCTCTTTAGAAGAATTGGCATTAATGAAAGTAGCCATTCCCCTAGTTCCTAGAGCCAATCGTTCTCCAGCCAGTTGAGAAATCGCATAAGAGGCTCCTAACTGGACATCTGAGCTTAGGAGAAATTCGCTAATTCTATCTACTACTTTTTTCAAGGTTTGTGACCCACCAGCATTATCAAAAAAAGTCCATTCACCAGCTAGAGCCGGAAAATATTGACGAACTTTATCAAGATTCAGGAGCATAGTATAAGTTTTCTAGAGAATGTTCTTTACCCTAGCCTACCTTCTGACAAGTCGCCCAGAGAACATCTACATTCTCTTTTGATGTTTGCAGCTTGTTGTGCCAGCCTTCTTGCTCTAGACATCTGGTGAAAAAGAATGTAGAAAGATGTAGCAGTGCTATGTCTCTACAAGGGTTTTAGATAATGCATATTATTTAATTTCTGGAGATGTCTTCTGCAAGAACCGAACTAAAGAGGGTATACTTAAACCCATAAAGAGTATTTTACTATTTGTAACTATACAAGTTAGATCCATTCCCAACCCTCACCCTACTTGCTTTCATCGCGGGAACGCTAAGAACGAACAAGTCAGTCGGGACGACCAACGTAGTGGCAACCCTTATAAAGGGGAAAGTAGTCGGGTATTTCTGTATCTCATGTTGGCGTAGCCTCTGTCTTTGACACGCTGTTCACGTTCGTAGAGAAGTTGAAATCTCCTGTATTTAACTTTCAGCAACTATTAATGTCTTGATTCTTCACAATTCTCGCCAATTTTCTTTGATAAGTTTAAGGGAGAGTCAAAGCAACTATTGTTTTGAGTCTTAATTCCTTGATTGAAAATAAAGGAACGACTTATGAACACTACGGTTAAATATGACATCAAGGTTATCAAGCAAGAAGCACTTCAACTTGTAAAAAAGAGACTTGTTAACCGTCAGCAGCCAATTTATACCCTCTGTAAATATATTCCTCATCGTGACTGGATTAATTTTGAACTTGAGTTAGAAAAAAATGAATTTCTACTCAGAGATAGAATTATCGATTTACTGAATCACGAATCTTGGGAAGATGATTGAGGCTGCATCCCAATAAAATCAAAATTACAAATTCATTTTTCAACATTAAAAACTATCGAATTAATCGGGGGCTATAAGCAAGAGATTATTAAAGTAAGCAATGAAAAACTCCACGCCACTTGCGGGATGGAGTTTTTGGGCATGGGGAATCGGGCATGGGGCATGGGGAAGAAGTTACCAATGCCCAATGCGGCGGGGCGGCTATCCCTCTCCACTTAACTCTTGGGAATTGAGTTTTCCGCCGCTTTCAATAAATCCAATTCGCAATTCGCAATACTCGTCCCATTAGTTACGAGGGGTGAATAAGTTCGTAGTAAGGACTTTAGTCCTGGATTTTTAAGCACTGAAGTGCTTACTACAAACCCATAATATTTAATGGGACAGAC
>CAXUOL010000284.1:0-8116 GCA_964252435.1 uncultured Nostoc sp. | reverse complement strand
CAGTCCTAACACTACCAATTCCTTTTAAAGGTTTACTGACACCAGACACCCTACGCAGCGACCATGCACCGTTTTGGTACCAGGGCGTGGGCGCTGTGCTGGTGACAGATACCGCAAATTTACGCACTCCGCACTATCATAAACCTAGCGATGTGCCAGCGACTATCGAGCGATCGTTCTTCACAGGAGCAGCACAAATTGTAGTTAATGCTACTAGTGCCTTGTTAGAGAAAGACCAGGTTTTGGAAACTCAACCACCAAGCTAACTGATGAATTATGAATTATCTTGACTGGCTTTTGGTTCAGGGAAAGTCAACGTCCAATTATTTTTATCATTTACTTGAGAATATAAACCTTGGAGAATGAGCCGGAGAGTTTTTCGAGTTCTAATAGCCTTCTTTACCAGATAAGTTCCTGGTTGAGCAAAGATATCATCAAAGTTTTGTTTATGACCAAATTGTTTTGAACAGTAACTACCAGCACCTTGGACTGTTAACACAAAAAATGGAGCTTGTTTGTATTCATCAGGAATCATAAAGATTCCATATACATGGTGACGACCACGCCACGGCTGAACAATAACCTTAGTAGCATGTACTTGGAATCTTGTAGTTTTTGATGCGATAAAAGCCTCAAAATTGCAATCAGAATCATTCACAGGCCACCACAATGTAATAATACTCAGGGAGAGCAGCAAAATTAAAATATATGGAAGTCTGCGACGCATAAAGCCAAGAAAAATTGTTGATGCGGCTGGTAGAATTTGATGAGTAATGAGAGTGCAGCTACAGCAGTCAGACTATTCACCTGCAACACCTCTGCAAAACGTTTTAAAGCGCAAAGACAAAACATTAAGCAGTCGGTTAAATTTTGTTGTCAAAAAAAAATTGCAGATTGTAGATGCGTAGTTTACCGCCGTAGGCATCGCTTACCCTGTTGTAGTAGCTCCGTTACACTACTAAACCTAGCTGAGAAACCATTAAGCTTTTGTGGCTGTTAACACTGATTTATGCTCAAATTTTTAGCTGTGATGAATTCTACAATTCGTTGCTTTTGTTATGCTTGTAATATGGCTGTGTTTGCATCAGCAGATGCTTTAAGGAGATTAGAGCGTCTGCGTAGCCCGCACTTCGACATACTTCGACTGCGCTCAGTACAAGAAGCTCAGTGACCATCGTAGACATCGCCAGCAAGTTAAGAAAAAATTTACTTTTATTTCTAAGCAATTATTGGGGTAGTCAAATACACAAATATCCGTTATATTCCCGTAAGTAACAGTTGGTATAAAAGTTTATGGGAAAAATTTGGAGAAGTCTTAAGACAGTTGCGGGTTTATTTAGCGCCATCGCACTTACACAGTTTGGGGCAAATACTTCGGCTATTGCTGCTGACACGGTTGTTGTGCGTTTGGGTTTATTTACAGAATCCATCTCTCTTACTGAGTTGCAAAAGGCTGTAAAAACAGGGAAATTGCCAGGGAGTTTACACTCTTTATCTGAAGAACAACGCCGCTTCTTCTTGGGGGCGCTGGGTATGAATATACCGATGAATGTTGTCACACTTGATAGGTTAATTAATACCCAGATTGGTACAACTATTCTCAATGACTTTGCTACAGCCTTAGCCCGAAAGGATAAAGCTGGGGTACAAGCACTCAGAGCAGGATTGGTATTAGGCTCTACTGCACCACAGGGTCTTTCTATACTGAGTTTTATTGCTGCTTATCCCAGTAAACGCTTAGAAATTGATTTGCCAAAGGCTTTCGTTGTTGCAGGAAGTTTAAATACAGCTTTTTGGCGTACCCAGCAGTTCATGTTAGCGTTGACACATAGCAGCTTGTCGTCAGACATTGCTCCCCAACTCGACCCCATAACAGCACATCCGAGAACACCGCAGATTTCTTTCCCCTTTGATCCCAGCCAACCAGGAAGCGCCCAAGTAAAAATACTCAACTTAAGTCTGAACGATCAAAAGCGCCAACGCAAAATCCCAGTTGATATTTACTGGTCAACTGCTGCAACTCCCGACAAACCCGTAATTGTCTTTTCTCACGGCTTCGGATCAGTCCGCACAGACTTGCGTTACCTAGCAGAACATTTAGCATCCCACGGTTATGTAGTAGCAGCTTTAGAACATCCCGGTAGTAATCAGGCAAATGCTAACCTAGCATTACAAGGCAAAACCAGAGTCATGAAGCCTCAAGAGTTTTTGTATCGCCCTCAAGATATTAGTTTTGTCCTTGACGAATTAGCAAAGCTCAACCAAACAGCTAATCATCCCCTACAAGGGAAACTTGCAACCACAAACGCGATGGTTGTTGGCTATTCTTTTGGTGGTGGTACAGCTTTAGCACTTGCTGGAGCCGAGTTGCAACTAGAACATCTCAAACAACGCTGTAAAAAGAACCTGACTATCTTGAGTTTGGGGGAAAATATGCAGTGCATCGCTCAAGAACTACCAGAAAATAGTTATCAACTACGAGATCCCAGAATCAAACAAGCGATCGCTCTCAATCCCACAACTTCTCTGATTTTTGGCGAAACTGGGTTAACTAAGATACAAATTCCTACCATAGTGTTAGCAGGTTCCGCCGATAAAACCACCCCAGCTTTAACTGAACAGATTGTGGGATTTGAAAAAATCCCATCCCCAAAATCGCTAGTTGGTATAATTGGGGGTACTCATCTAAGTGTAAAAGACCCCAGCACCACATTAGATCAGATCGGACAACCAAATACACCGATTAGTGGCGGTGAAGTTGTCGGTGAACAAGCAGCAGATATTCGCAAGTACGTTAAAGCTCTAACCTTGGCCTTTGCTTTCCAGATGACTCCAGAAGCTAAAAACTATGCTATCTTCCTGACACCAGACTATGCCCAGTTTGCTTCAACTGCCGCATTTCCATTTCGTCTAATTACGCAGATTCCTCCTGATGCTATGGCAGTGGTGAAAGAATTTGTTGAGAAATAAAGGACTTCCAATTAAACAAATATAGGACTTACGTATCATACATATTGACTATACTAATTCTGGGCTTTTGAGCCATTTATAATACCCAGAATCGGAAATATGCAACAAAATCGGGGTTGCAATCAGCACCTGAAATATAAATTTGACTTATGCATATTATGGTTAATTGATATAGTACATAAGTCCTAGAATATTTAATTTTGTGAGTAGCTTACTTAAGAATAGGAATATAGGGAACGGTAGAAGTCGCCGCTCATTCTTACTCTCCCGACAATTTTTATTTTTTAGGAAAATAAAGCCTAAACTACTGATATTCGCTGCAAATACCTGACGTTGAGATCAACCAATCGAAAATACAGTACTTTTCATCTAAGTGAAGTAACTACCCTACCTGCCCTATTTGGAAGAGCGTACTTTATGAATTTGTAATCCGCTGTAAGTAATATATAGCTGAAAAAATTGGCCTCATACCAAATTCTATATAAATTTTTTATTTGCTAAAAGTATATTACCTTGATAATAGCCCTAAAGTTGCTGTTAAATCTACACCAAATTTTTACATTAAAAATAACTATTTAGACATAAAATTTATAATGTATTCATAAAAATAACAAAAGCTTAAGAGTGTAAAAAACTAGGAGCACATGCCGAATCATGATGATACATACGTATTCTATAAGAATCGTAAATTATTTTTGAAAAAAATATGTCAATTAATTATAGGGTGTGTTACAACGTGTAACACACCCTACACGTGTTTCAAAATTCAAATATTAGTCCTGTAGCTAACATATTACAAACTAACTTCAAAATCAATGAAAACAATTTATTTGATGGAAAATATGTTTGTGTCTATATGTTGTATTGACGTAACTTACTTGAAGTTCACAAAACAAAATGATAAAACATTGTTATCTTTTCCAAGCCACAGATTAACCAAAAATAAACAACAAAGGAATTGTTTTGTTTACTTAAATAATTAGTTTCACCTACATTACATGTGTATTGTCAAACTAATTTGGGATTCAAAATTAAACAATTATTCCATTTCACTCAAGCTTATGCAACTCTATACAACTCGTGAAATCGAACAACTCCAGCAACACGAAGACCTTTCTACCTTAATTGAAATTATGCAGTGGGTGAAAAGCTTTTTAGGAAGGTCTCATCCTGACTTAGGTAGACCTGGCGCAGTTTGCCCTTTTGTACCTTACTCTCTCAAATCAAACAGTATTCGTCTAGCAGTTATTCACACAAAAGATTTGTATCCAGAACAATTAGAAGAGATTGTTGGACGCTATCGAGATATATTTCTGCAAATAGATGTTAAAGAGCAGGAATTAGCAATTAATAGAGCTTTTTTACTTATTTTTCCTGACATCCATATAGAAGATGCTTCTAAAGTAATAGATAGTGTCCAACAAAAACTTAAACCTTTGTTTGTTGAGTCAGGACTGATGATAGGAGAATTTCATAAACGTAATGAAAGTCCTGGTCTGCACAACCCAAACTTTCGTCCGCTTCGTAGCCCTATTCCCTTGTTGGCTATCCGGTTCATGGTTGAAGCTGACCTCCCTTTTCTTCAGAATCCCATCGATCCACACTTACGTATTCGGTATCTGGAAGCTTATTTAAAGCATTTCGATCAGAAATTCACAGATGAAACAAAGTTTAAAAATGCTCATAAAGCATTGGCTTTAGCAAAAGAACAAATTAAACAAGAAAATTTGGTGAGTTCTTGTACATAACAAATGTTTGAATTCAGGGCTAGTGATTGAGCATGGGGTATGTATGGAGGATTAAAAGTCTTTCCAATTCACTGCACCTTGAAATAAGTGGGATAAATAATGACGAGTTTACTGCTAGTTGCAATCGCTTAGTGCAGATAGTAATTTAGATATGCAAACTAGATATGGAACAGCTTAACATTTGCAACGAATGTGAAAAGTACGGGTTGGAAATCCTCGACGACGGCATATACCAAGGCGATGCCTACGGCGGCAAGCTACGCAAACTGGGCAAAGTCGGACATACTGATGGAAGTTGGTGGTTCACACACGCCACAGACTCTACCCAGCAGCGAGTACCCTGTGAATCTGCGTTAGATGCCGTATGGTAGCTGTCAAACCAATTCGCAATTACCAATTTGCAATTGTTTTAACTCCCGATTTTTAGTTTACTGTGATTTGAATCATAAAATAAACTTTTAGCTCAAGATATGGGTTCTTGGCAACTTTCAGTAGACCGAAAACTTTTGCGATCGCTCTGTAAAGAATACCTGCTTCAATGGATTTTTGCTAGAACTTCGTAATTTTAGATACTAATATTTTCTCATTCACTTTGAAGCAGAACATAAGTAAAGCTAATAAAGCCGTTAGCGCAGCGTTAGCGACACAGGAGCGTCACCCGCAGGGTAACAACGTACAGATAATTATAGAGAACATGGCTGTGCCCCTACCCGTGTAATTCATTTACCTGATACCATTTCTTTGTGAGGCTGCGCCAAATTTTCTTTCTTCCTTTGTGTACTTTGCGCCCTTTGCGGTTCATTCCTTATATAATTTGGCGCATCTTTATACAGAATTGGTATGAGATAGCTGTATCAGATATTGATTTTAACTGCTTCTTGATAACAGGATGCTTATTTCGTTGCGTAATTTATTCCTTAGAAGTCTCATTAGGAAATATTTTATCTACGCACGTATAATTACTTAGTTATTAAATCAAGAAAAGCGTAGTAGCACGGCAAGCTTAATTTATTGGGTTGAGTAATTCTGTTAATTATTGAATTTTGGTTTTCCTAAGTTTTTAAAACCCAACATTTTAAGCATGTCACGCTAGTAGGTTGGGTTGAGGAACGTAGCTTGCTTCCCGTTCGCGTAGCGTCTCCAAAGGAGAAGGGTAACCCAACATTATCAAGGCTTTGTTGGTTAAGGCTTACGCTCAACCCAACCTACTATTGTTCTTAACCCAAGCGTATTGCATTAGGAAATATTTTATCCGGGAACGTGTAATTACTTATTTTGTAAATCAAGAAAGTATAAAAAATCTAGTATATTTTCGCCTATCAATTCAGCATTAGCCCCAATAGGATGTAGCAGAATACATATCACTCGCCAGATTAACAGGTGCGTTCTGAGCTAAATGACTATTAAGAAACCTTTGCTAATCAAGCAACCGGAAGTTGGAAAGCTCATCCGTGAACTCTGTGGCATAACTGGTCTTACCCAAGAACAGTTTGCAGCATCTTTAGGTATAACTTATTCGACGGGAAACCGTTGGGAGAAAGGACATGCCAAGCCTTCATCTCTAGCTATGCAAAAGATTGAGGAGATGTTAGAGGAGATGGGTGAGCTGAAGCAGAAAGTGTCGGTGAAGTATTTGTCGAATTAGAAAGCAGCTGAGAGACAAATTAATTGAAGTTACTTTCTCCCAATTAACAGGTTATCGCTACGACATAACCACAAACAACTCAATTCTAATTTTACCGATGTTTGCAGATATGCATATTTTGCGGATTACTCAACCTTTGAGTTTGAGTTTACCGAGCTGATATTTTTTTCACTTTTGAAGACGAATTTAGGTTAAAAACGCGCAAAAATACCCAAAATTTCTTTTCTTAATTGAGCGCCAATATTTTCCAGTCAACTTTATCTGAACTGTACAATGTTTGATTATTCTACCCCCGCTTTAGCTACATATCTTAATATTTCTTCGCCAAGAGCAGCTTGCACTAACGGCAGCAAAGTTGCGGTCGTCAATACTGAAGGTGTATGGGAAGTAGAAGGTAATGGGACAAAAAAACTAATTCCAAACTCTAATTATGATGCTCGTGACATTGTAGCAATTGACGGCAAAACTTATATCTTAGCTGTTCCAACAGGACTAGTAAAAATAAAAACTGACGGAACTAGGCAAAAAATAGTTAGCAACACAGCTAATCCAAAGACACGGGTAAAATTTTTGCAAAATTGGATTATTTACCAGTCTGCAAACACTCTATCAATTTATGACAAAAACCTCAACTTTAAAGCCAAACAGAGTTATGGCGTAACTGAGGTAATGGATTTTGAGTATAAAAACGGGTATCTCTACACTAGTGGCTACCAGCAACAAAAGAGGTTAGGTATTCCCGTCCAGATTGCTTTTCTTTACCGGATGGTTTTCGACGGAGCAAAAATATTTGCTTTGGCAAATTTAACAGGAAATAACCAAGGCAAGCTTTGGGGCTACAATTCTGCCAATCTTGCTCACGATATGGCAGACACAAGACTTAACCGATTACATATTTTTGAAGACAAGCTTTATGTCCTGGGTTCAGTTTATGGGGGTAACTCAATCTACAGGTGGAATGGCAAAGACTTATTAACAAAGACTTTGATCACCACAGACAGCTATACCAATGCTGCACAAACCCGTGATGAAACAAAGGTATATATAGGAACTGTTAATCTAACTAATTTTACTGTCGAGCGTGGCCAGCTAAGTGTTCCAAGAAAACCTGTAACTGCCGGGATGGGAGACGGCGGTAGCAATTTCCCTAAAACTATTTACTCAGATGGCAGTAAAATTTTTGTGGGTTCCTCTGCTGCTTATGCGATCGCCAATAGAGATAATCAAACCTTCATGGGTAAACCCATCTCGGCTTACCGTGGAGATGCATCTCTTTTAGTCGTCTCCAAAAACCTAATGAGTCGCCACGCTTGGGTAACACCGGGAAATGGTGAAGTATTGCTATTTACTGATAAGTTTGCAGTAATCAAAACAGATAATAAAATAAATGACTTGGCTACAAATGTAGGAACTGCCCAAAAATTACCAACAAATACTTATTTCGTTAAGTTTTAATTGAGCAAAAAGATTGTCTACAATCTCATTGCTCAATTCTTTTTTGCAGAAAACTGTCAGCCAATACAGTAGGACTTACGCAACGCCGATATTGTTATTGCGACCGGAACGGAGTGTGGGGAAGCAATCAAGGGCGTCAGGGGGGATTACAACTCTACCAGACGCTTTGCGTAGCTTGCTTCTTTGTTCGCGTAGCGTTCCGCAGGAAAGAAGTACGCTATCGCTCGTAATGACAGAGTTACGTTATTTTTGCGTAAGCCCTGTACAGTTCAGATAAACCCAAAACCCTGATGTAGAG
>CAXUOL010000283.1:0-8130 GCA_964252435.1 uncultured Nostoc sp. | reverse complement strand
TCCCAAAAACCAAGTTCTTCAGCAGCTAAAAATTCCAACCCATTAATCCACTTAGCACTTTTCCAAGCGTAGAGGTGCGGTACAACTAGCCGCATCGGGCCACCGTGTTCAGCTGGAAGGTCTTCACCAAAGACTTTAAAAGCAAAGAAGTTTTCTTCGCGCAGAAAATCTTTTACAGAAATATTGGTAGTGTAGCCGCCATAGCAGTGTTCCATAATGTGCGCTACTTTCGGGTCTAATTCAATCAGACTCATGAAATCTGTAACTTTAATGCCAGTCCATTTGACATCAAGTTTAGACCAGCGCGTTACACAGTGGAAGTCTGCCGTGAATTCATGTTGAGGTAGCGCCATAAAATCTGACCAACTAAAGGTAGCAGATTTTGCTAAACCCCAAACTCGAAACTCCCATTCTTCAGTGCTGACTTGGGGAGTTTCACCGTAAGTTAATACGGGGAAACCTTTAGCTAAGTGTTGACCAGGAGGAACGCGTTCGCTTTCTTCTTTGCCTGGTTTCTGAAAAAATTTTCCTAGCATAGTTAGAGAAAAATAAGTTTTCTCAAGATGTTTACAAGCTTTTTTGCTGAGTTGCCAACAGCATCAGATGTTTTACTCTTTATATGAACTCTTGAATGATAGGTAATGGGTAATGGATATTTCCAATTACTCACTACCAATTTTTTTCGATCTAATGAGCTTATGTAGAGTGTCTAGGATTCATAATGCAATCAGGAAAGCTAAGAAAAAGCATTTATCTAGCGATCGGAAGTTTGATTGTTGAGCTTGGCAATCAAATGTATCGGTGCTGTTCATGCTTTTCCTGACTGAGAAATTATGATTCTTCTTCCTCTTCTTCAGCAGCTGGATAAACAAATGTAGAACGTCCAGTCAAAATTGACTTGCCCAGAGATAGGGCTTTCTGAGCTTCAACGACGGCTTTATGCCTCCAGGTAGCTCGACGTTTATCTCGTTTTGATTTGGAAGTTTTCTTCTTAGGAACAGCCATGTCAGCAGATATCGCGATTTTTGACAACCTTCTTATTCTAGGCCATCCACTGACGCCAAAGACAACAGTTGAGTCAGGAATAAGTAAGTTGAGTTAAGACTGACGCAAGAACGCGAGTCCCCCAAGGTTCCGAGCCAAGAAAGCTTTGGCTCGGACTTCTAGCTCAACCCGTTATTTTGGCGTTGACACAGCGCTAGCTGCTGGAACTTGATTAGAGTTATTTTCAAAGAAAAGTAAAGATCGCGCAGTTTTGAAGTAAGTGGCCCAATTTTGAGCATCAGGGCGCGATCGCCATTCAGGACGACTGACATCTAATGTCAGGACTGGTGCGATCGCGCCATAATTTTGTACGGACACAATGATGGAAACATCTGTCACCAAGATATCTTGGTCGAAGCTCCTTTGAGCAGCTGCCCTAGCGACCGCCTCCGCTCTCCTGAGAACGGTTTCATAGTTTTCTTCTGGCAGGCGGTCAATAGCTAGATCGACTCTAGCGGTGTAAGCTCGCACAACCTGCGGTGCGATCGCTTCCATCAAAAACCACGCAGGAACAGTAGATATAAGCAAAACTACTAAAGGAATTATCCGGATTCTTCTGGCAATTTGGCTAATAACTGAAAAGGGAACGAGCGATGATGGTAGGTGAGCAGAAATTTTGCTCATGACCTTCTATCTCCTTAGTAATAATCTGTTATTGAAATTAGGTAAAGGTATTTTCCTACTAATCAACGTAATAAAAATTACATTTTAACTTAAGATTCAATCAGAATCACCTAGACTATAAGACATTGGTTAGCTTTGTTTTTTTGGCAAAGCCAACCGCAATTTTAAGACCAGCAAACAACAATAACTGACAAAGAGCGGGATGGCAAATTACTGGGCGATCGCGATTGGTATCAATCAATATCAGTTATTTCAACCTTTAAGTTGTGCCCAAGCGGATGCTGAGGCACTAGAAGATTTTTTGGTGACAGAGGCAGGTTTTCTCCCCAAGCACTGTTTTGTCATGACAGATACTTCGCCGCCGATTGGGGATAGATCGACTTACCCGACGAAGGAGAATATTTTGCTGCTGCTTGAAGATTTGGCAGCAACAAGTTGGCAACCGGAAGACTATCTGTGGTTATTCTTTAGCGGCTATGGAGTCAACTACAAGGGCAAAGATTACTTAATGCCAGCAGAGGGCAACCCCGAACTCGTGCAAGAGACTGGCATAGAATTGCGATCGCTAATGCAAAGTCTGCAACTTGCCGATCTAAATGTATTGCTATTACTCGATATTAACCGCGCTTTTGGCACTCAAGCGGATGCTCCCGTTGGTGAAGAAACAATAGAACTAGCCCAAGAACTACAACTGGCGACAATTCTTTCTTGCCAACCAGAGCAATTTTCCCATGAAAGTAGCGAATTAGGTCACGGATTCTTTACAGCAGCTTTGTTAGAAGCTTTACGTTCTGGTAATGGCAGCAACTTGGCAGATTTAGAAAGCTACCTAAGTCTAATCGTGCCAAAATTATGTCATCACCACTGGCGTCCTATCCAAAACCCTGCCACTATCATCCCATCAAGGCAGCAAGTAATCTTGCCAAAATTGGCAATAGAAAGTGATTTTCAGCCAGAAGCGGTGATTTATCCTGAAGAATCTTTTGCTGTTGCCCTAGCAGCTCCTCCCCTCGACGATTCCTCTAAAACTTCAGCAGTTCGGGCAGAAGCTAGTGTGAACTCCTCCCAACAGGTGAAGGGTAAAAAAGTCCAGGAATCAGGTGGCAGCTTAGTTTCCCAACCAATGCCGAAAACTTCCTTGGGAGTGAATACCAAAGGAAGATTTATTCCCAATTCTTCCAAAGGTTACGTCTCGCGATTGCCAGCGAATCAACCAAGCATTCCTTTTTGGAAACAGTTTATCTTGTGGGGCGGAGGCAGCTTGCTGGTAGCAGGTTTAATCGCCGTAGTTTTTCTACGAAATCAAGAAACTTTTAGAATTAAGCAAATATCAAGTACATCACCCAATGCTAATGTTAGCGATCGCCAAGTTGTCGAGAATTTACCAAGCCGCACTCCACCAGTTAGACTCAAAAACCAATCTAGCGCCCAAATAGCCTCTAGTTCCCAGTCAAAAAAGCGAAATCAAGCAGTATTAGACCTGGCGAAAATGTCGCTCAGACAAACTCAGGCAAGCGATTTGAGCATGGCTATCGCTACAGCCCGAAAAATTCAACCTGGTGAACCACTCTACGAACAAGCTCAGGAGAATATTAAGATTTGGAGCCAGATGATTTTAGATTTAGCAGAGGGTCGTGCTAAACAAAGACAGTATGCCAACGCTATTGCTGCTGCTCGATTAATCACCAAAGATGAAGCCCCCTACGCGAAAGCACAAGCAGCAATTAACCTGTGGCGGTTAGAGGGTAAGCAGTATGTGAGTAACAAAACTCTTTTAGATGCAGCTAATGCCTTAATTAAGCCCGAACAGGCATCTACCTACAATCGGGCGATCGAAGTTGCCAAGAAAGTACCAGCCGGTCAACCAGGCTTCGATACTGCCCAAAAATCGATCAATAACTGGAGTGAGAAAATTTTAGACCTGGCAAAGCGTCGCGCCGCCGAAGGGGAACGTAATGCCGCAATAGCTACCGCAGCTTTAGTACCAGAGGAGACAGGCGCTTACGAAGATGCTCAGGATGCCATTCAAAAATGGCAAAAGAAATAGTAAAAAAATAATAAAAAATGGTTAGGAGTTAGGAATTAGGAGTTATATTATTGATCCCCGACCTTTTACTCCTGACTCCTAACTTTTTCCTCAGCGTTCATATCTCAGTATTAGCAGTACTGCGATACATCTTCGCCACACTCGTCGGCTAGATAGCACAACGCTCGGAAACGTAAACCAACCACTTCTTCATATAAGGGGTTGAGCTTGCACATCGGTGGGATGTGAAACAAGGTCTTCCCAAATAATTTGACATCGCGCTCAAAGGGGCATTGAGATGGAATCACTTTGCACAAACGGTGAGCTAGTTGGCGATCGCTAACTTGAATGTTTTCTACTCGCTGCCGTAGGGGTTGGAGAATATCCCAGTAGGGCTTGGAAGGAGAATGGTTAAGCTGGGTTACTTTATGGTCAGTAGTCTCGGCTTGATTGATTGATACCCAGCTTGCCAGAAAAATCTTTTTGGTGGTATTGTCGAATACCTTCATGGTTAACCCTCTGTGTTATTGAGGCTATTCACCTTTTTGATGAATATATACAACGTGGCAACGAACTTTCCCGGAAAAATCGCGTTCTGACTGCGATATAATGTAATACCTGATTAGCCACTTAAGTCAGAACCTAATTTATTACTACGTCAAGTTAATCGCAAATTTCTGGGGATCGGTAGTGTAATATTACGATCTTGTTCATAACTTGACACAGTTCAAATTTTAATAAAGACATCCATCATTGGATAGGTTTTAGTGTAACATTTACACAACTTAATATAAGGTCTTTCAGAAAGAATTTTTGCTAAGTATAAACATCAATAATATTCTAGAAGGCATTTTTCCTCTCCGTGTTCCCACTTTCTCACGTAAGTGCATCCTTTTCATCGCTGGCTGAATACCGTAGAAGTAGTGATTTTTGATTGAGTAGAATCGATGGCATTTCACAAAACTTAGGTTGGCAGTGGCAATTTGAGAATGATATAGTCTGAAGCATTAAAATTCAGATGAGCTTGCTTATGGGTGTTTCCGTACTCTACAGCGCAATTCCTCCTGGCAGTACGCTGTACGCACGCCTTCAACATGAAAAGGCACTCAGCATCCTTGTAGTTTATCTTTTCCCTTATGGCTGCGGTATTTTCCGCTTTTTTGAGATTGATCCTGAAGAGATTAATGAAATCCTTGAAGATGTTATCGAAACACACCAAGAGACTTTTGGATCTGAGCGAGAAGCAGATCGGGTAATCACTGAATTACGGTCTGAGTTAAGGCTTACTCGTCAAGCCTATCCAGGGATTGAAGATAGAAGGGCATCACTAGAAAAAACATCTGTTGAGATCGAGAAACGTTTGTCGCAGGAGCTATCAAGAAGAAAGGTTGCGAATGCCGATGAGATTGTTGGAAAACTCATGTTCGGAGATCAAAATCTTGCTCCAACTCTGTTGTCAACAGAGGATTCATTGGGACTTATATCCCGTGATCTAGTCAGTGAAGGAGCCAGCATTTTGCGACAGATCGATCCTGAAACACTGTTTACAAGAAATGAATGGTGTTTTGAAGACTTCGAGCGATGGAGAAATCTGTATCTTTTGGCAGCCGAGAAAAATGAGGAGATATTGGTTGCACTTGCTTAAGCCGACAGCAACCTAACAAGTTAGATCGCTCTGTCGAGTTGAACATTGCAAGATTTAGGCGATGCCTTCTCTTCGAGAGGCTTCGCCAACAGCAACGTCTTCTCTTCGAGACGCTGCGCGAACGACGAACGCAATCAGTATTTTTTTGATTTCACGCAAAGGAGCTAAACAACCTTAACCTGAAAACACCTGCTGGGCTGTCAGGGTTAATTCTGGGAACGTTTGAGAAACAATCCGTTGGTCTTCGATAAACACAGTTTGCTTGTAACTGCCCTGATTTAGTAAACACACAGTTACTTTATTTTCCAGGGGGTCAACAATCCAATATTCGACTACACCCATAGCCGCATACTCAGAAGTTTTTTGGTTATAGTCTCGGTCAATAGATTCAAGACTAACTACCTCGACTAAAAGGGGTGGGGCAGTCTTAAGAATAGCTGAGGTATTCTCAATACTTTTTGCCTGTTCATTAGTAATTACACAAACATCAGGTCTTCTAAGTTGTTTATTGGTCAGCACCTCTGTACCGTTAGGGCGCGGTTGTAAAGGCAATCCCATTTTTTGAATTTCTAAAAAAAAGTGAACTAACAGTAGGGTGATAATCGCCTCATGTTTGCCAGTACCAGGAGGCATTTCTACCAGCACCTCATCCTCAATTTCATAACGCTTGTCGGTGCCATCATCAAAATTGATGTATTCCTCAAGAGTACTAATTTTTATTGGTGTTTTAGTCATAGCGATCGCCTCCAATAACTATAGGCAAATACAAACCGCTCGGCTTCTGTACCCATGATAAGAGACTATATCTTACATAAAAGCGCAAAGACGTTCAGAAAAAATCTCTGTCTCTGCGCTTCTACGTTAAATTGCGATCTTAGCCTATGATGCTACTTGAGCAGCAGTCCGAGTCCGCCGTCTTCTCCCATCAGCAACTTTTACAGGTGGCTCATCAGGGATTTGCATCAACAAAGTCACAGAAGGTTGACATTGCAATTCCCGACGGATGGAACGTTGTAATTCTCGTTCTAAAGTTCCTTGCAATCCACCCCAGTCTATATCTGCTGCTTCACCTTCGCTAGGAGCAAATTCTGTCCAGCGCACAGAGAGGATTTCTTCAATGCGTTGTTTTACCCAGGTTTGTAGAAGCGATCGCTCTACACTTGTTACTACACCTCGCAGGTGAGTTTCTGGTTTTGCTAACAGTTTACCATTCCAATCAATGGCAGCTGCGATCGTGATAATGCCTTCTGAAGCCATGCGTTGCCGTTCTTGCAGTACTTTAGCACTTACCATACCCGAACTAGTAGTATCCACCAATTCAATACCAGATGGCACTTTACCAGCGACGCGAATAGCATCTTCTGTCAGCTCGACAATATCACCATTCTGAATGATAATCATGTTTTCTGCCGGAATGCCCATACTCTGAGCGGTTTCTGCGTGCTTCACTAGCATCCGATGTTCGCCGTGGAATGGCACAAAGAATTTGGGTCGAGTTAAGGCAATCATCAGTTTTTGTTCTTCCTGACAGCCGTGACCGGAGACGTGAATTCCTTTATCCCGTCCATAGACCACTTTTGCACCTTGAATCATCAATTTATCAATGGTGTTGACTACAGCGATCGTATTTCCAGGAATTGGGTTAGCAGAGAATACTACGGTATCTCCTTCGCGAATTTTAATGTGAGGATGTTCTTTGTTGGCAATGCGGGTCATTGCTGCCATCATTTCGCCTTGAGAACCTGTAGTTAAAATCAGTACTCTTTCATCAGGTAGATTGCGGACGGCGTGCAATGGTTGCAGCAAATTATCTTCACACTTGATGTAACCTAAATTACGGGCATGAGCAATCAAGTTCAGCATAGAACGCCCAACAACTGTCACTACACGGTTCTGCTTCTTGGCGATATCCAAAATCATGTTGATACGATGGACACTAGAAGCAAAGGTTGTGACAAATAATCGCCCAGGTGCTTGACTAAATACTCTCTCCAGATTGGGATAAACTGAACGTTCAGAAGGTGTAAATCCTGGCACTTCCGCATTAGTGGAATCACTTAGTAAACAAAGAACGCCTTTTTCACCATGTTCTGCTAGGCGTTGCAAGTCAAACTTTTCACCATCCACTGGGGTATGGTCAATTTTAAAATCCCCTGTGTGAATGACTACACCCAGGGGAGTATGAATGGCAACAGTGAAACTATCAGCGATGGAGTGGGTGTTACGGATATATTCAACTAAAAAGTTTTTGCCAATCCGCACCACATCACGTGGTAGAACTGTTCTGATTTCTGTGCGATCGCGGACTCCTGCTTCTTCTAATTTACCCTCTAGCATTGCCATTGCTAGTCTGGGCCCATAAATCACCGGGATATCAAATTGCTTGAGATGAAAAGCAATCCCGCCAATATGGTCTTCATGACCATGAGTGACGATCATCCCTTTGATTTTGTGGCGATTTTCCCGCAGATAGGTCATATCTGGTAAAACAATGTTAACTCCATGCATCGCCTCTGTGGGAAAAGCCAATCCTGCATCTAACAGGATTATTTCATCGTCATACTCAAAAAGACAGGTATTTTTACCAATTTCATGCAAACCGCCCAAAGGAATAATTTTCAAGGCGGAATTATTAGCTTCGTTTTTAGCCATTTTCTCCTTAGATTGTTACTTTTTGTTAATTAAGTTGATAGTTAACTTTGCTTGTATTTAAGACAACATTATCTGTCTCTTAAGTCAGTCCCAAAGCAATCAAGTTTTAATTGAAGATTTCAATTTTTTATTCAATAAA
>CAXUOL010000282.1:0-8149 GCA_964252435.1 uncultured Nostoc sp. | reverse complement strand
ATTTTCTGGTGGTGCTGCTATTCTCTTGGCGAAAATATTCAAACACGTAAGGCAGAAAATTGGGGTCGATACCTTTACCTGTATCACTAACTTGAATCAGTGCTGAGTTATGAGTGCTGGGTGCTGAGTTGAAATTAGAACATGATGATAGTCGAATATCAACCCGTCCGCCCTCTGGTGTAAACTTAACCGCATTTGAGAGCAGGTTCCAAACGATTTGCTGCAATCGGTTGGAGTCTCCTAAAACTTGTCCCAAATTTGGTTCCAGGCTAATGTGCATCTCAATTGATTTAGCTTCTGCCGATAGCCGCACTGTCTCCATTGCTGCGGAAATCACAGATGTCAGATCGACTGGGTAGATATTCAAGCTGATTTTACCTTGTAAAATCCGGGAGATATCCAGTAAATCTTCAATCAGTTGAGCCTGTAACTTCGCATTTCGCTCAATAGTCTTCAGCGCTTGAGGAATTGTCTTTTCATCAAGCTTTTTGGTTTGGAGTAACTTTGACCAACCTAAAATTGGGTTGAGTGGCGATCGCAATTCATGAGAAAGTACTGCCAGAAACTCGTCTTTTATCCGGTTGGCATTTTCTGCTGCTTTCCGGGCCGTTTGCTCTGCCTCGTATAGGCGGGCACGCTCCATCGCTTGAGCGCACTGCTGTGCTAGTGCCAGCATAAAAGCTTGATCGTCTTGATTAAACTGCTGAATTTCGGTAAAAGCTAGAGACATTCCCCCGATAGCTCGTCCCTCGATGATCAATGGAATCGAAATCCAAGCGCCATAGTTGGACTGGGCGTATTCCTGAGCCAGATTTGAGTAACGAGCAATCCTTGTTTCGGTTGGCTCTTGCCAAATAGGTTGCTTAGTTCTTACTGCTTCTGCCAGTGGCGCGGATGCATTAATCGAGAATCGACGCGATGAATCGACTATTTCTTGTTGCTCGCCAACAGTTCGGATAATTTCTAATTCAGTACCGCTTTGGGTCAGTAGTGCGACAAAAACAGAACTAGCTCCTAAAGCTGCCATACCTTGCTCTACAATTACTTCAGCGACTTGTGTCGGCGTTAGAGATTCAGAAAGTGCGGCGGTAATCGCTTGCAGACGGGTAGTGCGAGATGCTGCGCGTAAAGCAGCTTGTTGAGATTGCTGTGCTTCTCTGTAGAGTCGGGCATTATCAACTGCGATCGCTGCCCGGTCAGCCAACTCCTCTGCTAACATTAGGCTTTTGGTATTGTAGCGACGACCTGAAGAAGATACCAAAGTCATAATTCCCAGCACCCGTCCCCGAACGATTAGCGGTACACTCATACCAGATTTCGGATTTAGTTCTTGCAGGATTTGGAAGTGACTGGCGTTGTGGGTTAACCCTTGGATCTGTTCCTCAGAAATAAAATGAGTAATTTGTGATTTGCCTGTCCGTATTACCTTCGCAATACCTGTTGTTTGTGCCAAATCAGGCGGATAATTTTGTAACTGTTCTACCAATTCTTGTTTCTCTGGATTGGCATGGGCTGCTGCAACCCGCCGGAGTAATTGATTGTCACAAATAATATCAACTAAGCACCAATCAGCGATTTCCGGCACAGCCAAACGCGCTAAACCTGCTAAGGTTGTCTCGTAGTCCAATGATGCAGCCAAAATCCCACTAGCTTCAGCGATAAAACGCTGCTCCTGTTCTACCTGTTTGCGCTTAGTAATATTTCGCGAAGACACTTGCATCTCTAAAATTTCTTGAGTTTGGCGATCGCGGATAGCTCGAACAGTTGCTTCCAACCAGATATAATGCCCCTCGTGGTGACACGCACGGTGAGTAATGGTATAAATATCTGGTAAATCGGCTTTGACTGGGTAATTTCTCGCAATCTCTACCAAATCATCAGGGTGAACTAACTCATGGCTAGGATGACCGACTAATTCCTCTGGTTGATATCCCAGCACTGTGTAGCAAGCTGGTGAAACGTACAGAATAATTCCATCGACTGTATGGCGGGAAATAATATCAGTTGAATTTTCAGCTAGCAGCCGAAAACGCGCCTCACTGTCGCGCAGTTTGGTCTCAGCCTGCTTGCGTTCGGTAATATCGACGCACATTCCCACCCATTCGCGGATTTCGCCTGTTTCGTCGAGTATGGGCACACCGCGTATATTCATATAACGGTATTCGCCGTCATGCCGCAGAACACGATACTCGGCAACTGCAACGCTGCGTGTAGGAAATGCTTGTTTCCAAATTTCCACCATTGAGGCACGATCTTCTGGGTGCAGTGCCTCAACCCAACCCCATCCTTTATATTGTTCGGGATTTTGCCCTGTGAACGCCTGCCAAGTTGGAATATCATCAACAACGTTGCCCCAAGGTGCTGCCCTCCAGACAATGGATGCGCTTGCCTCTGCCAGTGAACGGTAACGTGCTTCACTATCGCGCAGCGCAGCTTGCTGTTCGCTCAAATATTGCTGCAATTCAGTAGCCTCTTGAGCTTTCAGGTTCTCACTCATTTTATAAAGTATTTGGCTAAAAGCGACTCGCCGGGTTCTTCAATTTGTTTCATCGCCAGTGGCGAAGATTGTGTCCGTCTATTTTTCCATCGATTTATGGTGTGGAGAGAACCCCCTAATATCGTTGCCAGTTTTACCTGTGTAAATTTGAGGCACTGCCAAGTCTCACGAACCAATTTTGCAATCCTTGGCTGTGCGATCGCTGGCATAAGCTAAATATATTTTGATTTTTCTAATGCAATATAGCAGATGCTATAACTCTAACTGCACCCATCTAAGGTTATAGAGGTTGTCAAGAAGAGCGAGGAGCAGGGGAGAGTTCTTGTACAAGTTCTTTCCCCTCTGCCCCTCTCCTCCTCTGCTTTCTTGTAAGTTGGTGATTATGTATTACATCAACTATCATGCAAGCTATTTAAGCTAGTAATAGAATTGTTTCAATTCAGGGATAAGAATATGAAGGTTTGGCTTGCTTGCTTTTTGGTGCTGTTTGCCTTAGCGGAACTGTTTGACTGGTTGCAAGAATTTAATCTGCCATTACCTATCTATATTTTGGGTGGCGCTTTTTTAGCTGTTGCTTCTAACTATGATAAGATTGTTGGCTCCTATTTTGCTGATTCAAGCATGGAAGCATCACTCGAACAACCTCAGTTAGATTCACTAACTCCATCTACTAATCCGATTTCTTTCCCAATTACCAGTCCTGTTGAAGATGTTCAAACATCTCAAACAGATGATTAGCGCTTGTCTGATTCTATGTTGAGGCTGGGCGTTAAAAGTAGGAATACGTCAAAGTCTCTAAATAGTAAGTAAATTGCTACATTAATAGAAGCTGAGGTTAATTAGCTTTTAACCTAGATTCCGAAAATTGACTTCTGCGCCTGCAACATCTACCCAATTCAGGCTACCGCCTCAACGACGTGATTAGTGGACTATTAGAAAAACTCCGTGTACCTTTTGTCAAAGTTCAGGATTCTAGTGAAACTTCTAAGAGCAAAAGTTGGCTGCAAATTATTTTTGTTACCAGTGTAGGAGTCACCGCCTTCATCTGGGTAGTTCGAGAACTCAAATGGTTACAGCCTTGGGAGTTAAGAGTTTATGACCAAATGTTGCGATCGCGTCCCGCACAAGCACCCGATCGGCGGATTTTGCTAGTAAAAATTACTGATGAGGATCTCAAACGAGAGAAATGGCCCATATCAGATCGGACAATCAATCAGCTATTAAAGAAAATAGAGTCTTATCAACCGCGAATTGTTGGTTTATATCTTTTCCGACCAGAAGACAATAATTTGGCGGCTAATCTCCAAAATCAAGATAAAATTGTCACTACCTGTTTGTTCAGCAGCTTGGGTAGAGATGAAATTCCCCCGCCGCCGAATGCCTCTATAGATAATGTTGGGTTTAGCGATGTGGTCGCTGACAATGAAAACGACCAAATTCTCCGCCGCAGTTTGTTATTTGCTAACTCTACAGACAAGAAATGTACAACATCATTTGCATTTGGTGCATTAATTGCAATTCGTTATCTGGAAAAACAAAGTATTGATTATGATTTTACTAAAAAAGGAGATTTTCTATTAGGTAAAATCTTGTTTTTGCGTTTACAACCTAATTCTGGTGGCTACCAACATTTGGATGCACAGGGCTATCAAATATTATTAAATTACCGTCACCCCAACAGCCTCGCTGACCAAGTAACCCTTACAGATGTTCTTAGTGGTCGAGTCAACCCCAGTTTATTCAAAGACCGTCTGGTAATTATTGGCACTACAGCGGCTAATATTCCTCCAGGTGGCTTTTATACACCCTACAGCGCTTTACCAGATCAGCCAGCTAGAATGCCTGCTCTATTTATTCATGCACAGATAGCAAGTCAACTCATCAGTACAGTGTTGGATGGGCGACCCTTGATTTGGTATTGGCCCGATTGGGCAGAACTTATTTGGATATGGGGCTGGTCGCTATTAGGTGGCATTTTAGCATGGCGGTGGCAAAATCCGTTGCTGTTGCTAGTAGTGGAAGCGATAACTCTATTTGGCTTAGTAGTAATCTGCGTCGCTTTGTTTTTGCAAGCTGGATGGGTGCCATTAATCCCTCCTGCTCTTGCTTTGGTGATTAGTAGTATCTGTGTGATTGCTTATACTAGCTACCAAAATCAACGGCAAACTCAGGTGATTGTTCTGCAAGTTGAAAAACAACAAGAAGCGATCGCCCAATTAAATGTACTCTTAGAAGACAAAACAGCACTTCCCGATTCCTCTATTGACTTTTTTCCCCCAATTGATTCACCAGAAATAAAATCAGGTGATTTGCTTTTGAGTGGACGCTACAAAATTTCTAAAACTCTCGGTGCAGGTGGATTTGGTCGGACTTATTTAGCACAGGATACTCAACGACCGGGTAATCCTACTTGTGTAGTTAAAAAGTTAATGCCAGCCCGTCAAGATACACGATTTTTGCAAGTCGCTCGCAGATTGTTTCATAGTGAAGCTGAAATTTTAGAAATTTTGGGTAAACATCATCAGATTCCCGAACTACTTGCTTATTTTGAAGATAACCAAGAATTTTATTTAATTCAACAATATATTGAAGGACATACCCTCAGCGAAGAATTACCACCTGTACAAAATCTGCAAAACGAATCATTTGTGATGGAAATGCTCAAACAAGTTTTAGAAGTTCTAGAATTTGTTCATCAACATCGAGTGATTCATCGCGATCTCAAACCGACTAATATTATTAGATGCGTTCAAAATAATCGGCTGGTATTGATTGACTTTGGTGCTGTCAAATTGATGCAACCGCCAAGTAGTGAGCAAACAGAATTAGCCACAGTAGCCATCGGGACGCGGGGTTATGCACCTCCAGAACAATTTGCCGGTCATCCCCGCTTATGCAGTGACATTTATGCTTTAGGAATGATTGCTATTCAAGCTATAACTGGGATACCACCACAAGAACTCCACCCAGATCCAGAAACGGGGAATGTGATCTGGCGGCAAACAGCGCCAGTCAGCGAAGAATTAGCGGCAATTTTAGATAAAATGGTTTGCTATCATTTTAGCGATCGCTATCAATCAGCCACCGCAGTTTTACAAGATTTAAAACGTTTTTAAACTAAGTGAACTAGGAATTGGGGACAGGGACATGCATCAATTCACTTCTAGCGCTCCTAAATATTATCTGGGCGAAGCCAGAATGGGATGGGATTGCTTTTGACTGTTTGAGTCTGCCTTGTTCTTGCGCCCTCTTATCTCCTTATCCCATTCCCCATGCCTAAAAACTTCATCCCCTTGTGGATGGGGTTTTTGATTTTGGAGCTTTCTAACTAGTCTGTCAAGTTTATCCTCAAGCTGATCAGTTGAGCCAAGGGTTATTCGTAGTTGATTTAGGATAGGTCTTACAATCAGATGAATTTGACTATCGTGGATGTAGTCTTTTGCTTGGGCTTGCATCGAAACATAAGTCAGCAGATATTGTGGTGATTCTGTGACGATTTCCTCGCAGACTTGCTCAATCAAGCACTTTGTCACATATTCCATCACCACAGGTTGCTGTGTGAATCCTCCAGTATTGCTTTCAATCAAGCTACGCCAGCGTAAAGATTCGAGGACTGACATTAACTTAGGCTTAGGCAATATTAGTGTGAAAGCTGTTTGCAATTCTGTCGAGGAAAGCTTGCCCCGATTAATTGCCAGCCAGTACATCACTAGCTGCTCAGACGTGGAGAGTCTTTTGAATTGTTGTTCTAGAAGATTGCCAATACCCTGAAATACGGTTGTGCCTTCGGCAAAGAAGCAGGCGATGTTACCTTCATGTAAGTCCCGAATGGAAGTGGCGGCAATTTTCAAAGCTAGGGGATTACCACCGTAACACTCAACCAGTTGGCGGGTTTCGTCCTCGGAGCCTGATAGCCCTTTGAGTTTCAGAATTGTTTGTCCGGCTGCGACTTCTAATCCTGATAAAGCAAGGGTACGGACTGGCAAACCATCACCTTCCAAGGCAGCGACTTCAGGAGGTTTTTCCCGGCTGGTAAGCAGGACAGAGCTTTGATGTCCAGTTTCTCCTAATCGCCACAGAAGTTCGCCGTAGGGTTCGTAGCCCTCACGGTAACAGCCTGTCCCTTTACCTTGCTCCAATAATGTGTCGAAATTATCCAGAATCAGCAAGCATCGATATTTGCGGAGGTAATCGATTAAACAAGTAATTTGCTCATAGGGGGAAGCAGGCAATATGGTAACTTGTTGATGAGAAAGGATTTTGATCCACTCCGTCACCTTGTCGTGAAAAAAAGGTGCGTGTCGGAGCGATCGCCAAATCACATATTCAAATTCTCCTTGCAATTGTTCTGCTAACTTCACTGAGAGCGCGGTTTTGCCCATACCACCCATACCTAATAGTGTGACTACACGAGCGCGATCTCTCACAATCCATTGGCTGAGGGTTTCTAATTCTGTAGTACGTCCATAGAACTGGGAAACGTCGATTGCTTCCCCCCAATTTGTATAGTTCGTAAAGGGTTTTAAGGTTGAGGAGGTGTTTATGTCCTGTTGTCGCTGTGCGGTTCGCTTCAGCACTCCTTGCAGGTTATTTTTGGTAACTTTTTCGCCCAAAGCGCTCGAGAGCGATCGCCATAATTCTGAGCCAACGTCTTTGATGTGACCTGGGTCATAAGTGACTGTTCGCGCCATTTCTAGATAAGTTTTCCCTTCCCAAGCATAGCGAAATACAATCTCTTGCGCTCTCGTTAAGCATCCTCGTTGCAATAATTGCTCGACTATTGCGATCGCTTCTTCAACCGTCATTTATTTCGGTAGTAATACAGGCTCACTACAATATTCACACCATAAACTTGATTTTTTGTCAAAAGTTTACGTAAATCTACGAAAAAGAACCCGACCTTTTCCCGACCTTTTCCCGACCTTTTCCGACCGACAAACTTGATACTAGCCCTTTAGTATCTATGTAAGATCAGAGCGATCGAGAATGTAACCAAATTATTGAGGGCAAAGACATGGCTTATTATTTCGGCACAAGTGGAAATGATTATCAAAACTACACTGGTTCAGAAAGTTATTATGCCTATGCTTATGAGGGAAATGATACCATCTATGGCAATACTAACGACGATTACCTCTATGGATATAGTGGCGATGACTACCTATATGGTTACACAGGTAACGACGTTTTATATGGAGACTCTGGCAGTGACAATTTATACGGCGGAAGTGGGAGCGATACTTTATACGGTTCTAACTCAACTGCCTACAACAGTTATGAATATGATGTCTTAAATGGTGGCGATGGCTACGATCGGTTTGTTTTAGGTACATCCTATGATGGAAACTATTATCAGGGAGGTGGCTACGCTACGATACAAGACTACAATCCTGCGAATGACTATATCCAACTGAAAGGAAGTGCAAGTTCTTTTTATCTTGGTACTGCAAATTATGAGGGAACTAGTGACCTTGATACACTCATATATCAGAATGATGGTGACTTGTTAGCAGTAGTTCAAGATCAGACTGGTATACAGTTAACCAGCTATTATTTTAGCTTTGTCTAGTCTTACTACAGTTGGGAAATAACTCTATAGAGTACTCCAAGTAAAAAAGTGCCCAATTGTCATTGCGAATGGAGCAAAGCGGA
>CAXUOL010000281.1:0-8155 GCA_964252435.1 uncultured Nostoc sp. | reverse complement strand
ATATCTTATCACTGTTACAATGCCTGCTACCGCAGATCAACGCGACAACCATGCGGCAATTTAACCAAATAATCCAGCCAAACGGCTGTGACTAATGCTGCTAATCTAGCATTCTTTATGGTCAACTTATCCCATCATCTTCTATCTGATTTTCGTCTCCTTAATCCTGACTCCGGCATTATCGGGACTTAAAGCTCACTATCGCGGTTTTCGATATGTTCGTGAAATGTTAAAAATGCTTCCCGAAATCCCTGAACCTATTTTATTAACCCAGATTTTTGCCAAGCTTACCTCTTTAGGTCGTATTCACCCTAGTTTCTACAGGCGTTGAACCCTCGTAAATTGGCAACGGTATTGATTTACTTTTTATAGTTGCAAGTTGCTAAACCTAATGAGTCAACCAGATATCCCTGTTCTGTCATTCTCCGAAAATATTTGCCATTTGTGAATTCTAGAGCTTTTATCTACCAAGCGTAGGCGTAGCCCGCCGCAGGCATCGCTTCATTATTTCCTAATAACAAATACAAGACCTATTTTTTTCTAATAGTAAAGCCTGTATTGACGGACTGATAAAGCTTTCAGAGATTGGCTGTTCGGAAAGTGACACAAGAGGGATATAGGAATTGCCAGGTAGATTAGGACATTTTGAAAGCATGAATGTCAGGAAGAGTAGTGTTTTTATCTCCTGCCTCCTGCTAGAAAAAGGAGTAAATTGCTTCTTGAGGAAAAAAGTTTGGTTTCAAGCAAACATTCTCCATCTCTCGGTGAAACACTTCGGTGGCAGAAGCAGAGATGGGCGGAACAATTCTGCCCCAATCAGCAGGAACCATCCGACCAGCTTGTGCTTCTCGTTCCATATGTTGAATAAACTGAGATGAAGCCGTATGGTGATCGACAATCGATACGCCTTGCTGCGCGAAAGAATGAAGAACCGCCGTATTTAGTGCCACCAACGCCTGATCTTTCCATAGAGAAAGTTTAGAGCGAGTATCCAACCCCATTTTTTCTGCAATGATGGGCAATAGGTTGTAACGCTCCACATCTGCCAAGTTACGGGCACCGATTTCTGTAACCATATACCAGCCACTAAAGGGAGCTGCTGGGTAGAAAACGCCACCAAGTTCTAAACGCCAGTCTGACACGGCTGGTAAAGCATGCCACCTCAAACCTAAATCAGCAAACCAAGGGTAGTCAGGATGGCTAATCAGCACTTCCATAATTGCCTGCGATGGAATCTCAAACCATTGAGGGGGCTGCTCTGGCATCTGGATAATTAGAGGTAACACATCAAATCGAGTTCCTCTGCCTATCCAACCGAAACGCTGGCAAATCTCGGTTAGTTCGCAGTACGCCGGATCGCCCACAACTGAACCATCTGCTTGACGGTATCCAGCGTAGCGAATCAGTTGTGGGTTCCAAATACGGATACCCTTTTTGCCTACTTGTTGAGGTGCAAAAATGCTAATATAAGGGCGGATACTGCCATTATTGGTTGCTAACTCAATGTGTTCAACGAGAGCGGCAAAAATCTCTTCGGCTGTCGTCAGATGGCGCAAGTCACGGACATTTAGGGACTGCCAGAAGATTCTCCCAATGCAATTTGCGCTATTTCGCCAAGCAACTTTGGCTCCGTAGGCAAGTTCTGCTGGAGTTTGCCAGTAGGTTTGCGATCGCCTATATTCCTTATAGACCTCTGCTAGTCGTGCTTCGACGTGTGATTCTGATTGAACGTGTTCTTGATAAAACAGTCGGAGGTAGTCGGTTGCCTCTAGCAGCAGAGTTGACAGGGATTTTGAGTTAACGATCTCGTACATAGTGACTAATACCTCCTTTAGAAACAGTTTTTTAAGGCAACCTGTGCGGCTGCTGCCATAACTAGTTCGATGACTTGTGGATCTTGCTCACAGATTTCCGACCGAAAAAAGACAAGCACTGCTATCACTTGAGCGTTTACGAGAATCGGTACTCCCAATCCAGTTTTGATACCGAACGCCTTGGCAATGTAATGTCGCAAAAAGTAGGTTTCTGAGTGAGCCGAAACATCTAAAATCCATTCGGGCTGCTGTGTTGACCAAACTCGCCCTGGTAAGCCAACACTAGGAGACAAGATAAACGCTTCGCTACAGAACCGGAATTTCTGCAAATCAGACACTTGCTCGATGTTTCTTGCTGGGTTGACGTACCAAGCTGGACTAAGTTCTAAAATTGTGCCATCCTGTTCAGGAATCCAAGCTTCTCCATAATCCCAATTAATGCTTTCACAGACAGTACGAAGTGTGGCAGTAAGCACAGCATTAAGCTCTGTCGTTTTACTGATTGACTGATTCAGTGTTTGCAACAGTTGAATTTTTGCCTCAGCTTGTTTTGAGTTGAGCATAATCTTGACAAGTTCGAGAAATGTTGGACTTTGCTACTGAATCAACGCAGGTGGATTACCAGTTGAAGGCTAATTTATAGAAACAAATGTTGAGCTTTGAGCTTCTAGTGCTGCTGTTGTACAAGGCAGTGTTTGGCTGCCCTTGTCAATTGCTCTGCTCTACTTTTGGAATGGCATTGTTTTGAGCAAAGGAAACATTGGGTTCCTGGAGAAAGAATCCGCAGAGGCTAGCGCAGATCAGCGCTACCACCCCCATTGTGGAGAATAGTATCCAAGTATTCGTGAAGTTATAAACCATTAGATAAACTACGCCGCCGACATTACCGTAAGCCCCAACAGTACCTGCAATCTGACCTGTAATGTCTCGCTTAATTAACGGCACTAGGCTGAAGGTGGCACCTGCACCTGCTTGGACAAAGTAAGCACACAAGAGGGTCACTCCAATGGCAATTGGTAACGACCAATGACTGTTGATTCTGCTCATTAGTAAAAAGCCGACTCCAATACCAGCCGTGAACAGCGTCATCGTCCATTTACGACTACTGGACTTATCGGAGATGAGTCCCCCACTCGGTCGCGATACTAGATTCAAAAAGGGATAGCTAATGGCAGCTATCATGCCTGCCGTAACCCGATTTAGGGCAAAAGTTTGTTCAAAGAACATTGGCAGAATTGAGAAGACGGCTAACTGAGCGCCAAAATTGGTTAGATAAGTGAAGCTCAGTAAAGCAATTTGGCGAAACTGATAGCGTTGTGCAGATGAATAGGTTTTACTACTTTTGAGAAAATTCGAGTTGAGCGGGTTCAAGGAACCCACGACTTCTCGATTCACCTGCCAAGACTTATAGGTTTGCAAGAGGAATAATCCTGCCAGAAATCCCCAGCATAATAGCTCTTGCCAGCCCTGTAAAAAGTGAATTTGCGGTTGTGTGAGAGGAAAGGTAAGTATGCCCAACGACAGCCACATCCCTAAGTCCAACGCCATCATTGCCCAAAAGCTGTTAGCGGACATGACGGGCATCGCGCCATGTCGCTGAGGTCGCTGATAAACTTTACCGGGTGGAGTATCTTCAACGCTAAGGAAGTAGACTACACCATAGAGCGCGGCAACGATTCCGGTCAACATAACTGCCAATCTCCAGTTAACCGCACCATTTGATAAAAAAGTTGTGGTAACGGCTAAAGCAGGTAATGTAAATTGGGCAGCAGCGGCTCCAAAGTTGCCCCAGCCTCCATAAATTCCTTGAGCAAGACCAATTTCTTGAGGGGGAAACCACTCTGCCACCATGCGAACTCCCACTACAAATCCAGATCCCATAATCCCGGTGGCTAAACTGCTCCAGACTAGTTGGTTGAAGTTGGTTGCAGTTGCAGCAATCGAGCAGGGTATGAGCGCCAACACGAGCAATGCTGAGAAGACAAGGCGAGAACCAAAGCGATCAAGAATGATGCCCACCACAATTCGCGCTGGAATGGTCAAGGCTAGATTACAAATTGCTAAAACTTTGAGTTGCTCAGTGGTTAACTTTAAATCCTGCTGAATCGTTGTGGCAAGCGGAGCCATGTTAAACCAAACGACAAATGAGAGAAAGAAGGCAAACCAGGTTAGGTGAAGAATGTAGTAGCGATCGCGAAATGACCATAATCTTCGGATCACGAAAAATCTCCTTCTTAGGGTCAATTTAGTAAATCTAGCTGTCACCCAAACCAATAATTATCATGCAGGTGACACCAGTAGCAATGCAAGTGGGAAATCAGAGGTTTTTAGCTTTGCCTTCTGATTCTTAATTGGTAGCAGTGACTTTGGTTTATTCACTTTTGAGAATCAGTAGTTTTTTAGCTTTGCCTTCTGATTCTTAATTGGTAGCAATGACTTTGGTTTATTCACTATCTGGAGCTGCCGGGAGTACTCCAAATAGGCGCAAAGCAAGGCTGAGTCTTGATTGGCGGGGGAAAATTGCGTAAATACAGCGTATTTCATGTAATTATGGTAAACCATTTTTATAAATAGTTCAAATTGCTAGAAAGACGATCTTACGTACAGACACGCAGAAAAGACCTCTCCCTGTTTTCACTACGTAAAATCGTCCCTCTCCGACTTGCAGAAGGACAGACTCTAATCTTTAATTCAAGGCAATACTTAGCCGTTCAAGTTGGGCTTCAATGGCTGCCAAAAGTTGGTGTTGCTGCCAATCTTGGCTAAGATGGGCGGCTATGCAAGCGGCTCCAGCACCCATACCTTCTTTGACAAAGCCTTGCTCATAGGCTCTCAGCTGGGGATAACGAGAATCAGCAAAGCTCAGATGAGTTGCTAATAGAGGAGGGGTTTCTCCACTCGGAGTTAAGCTGTTTTTTCCTAAGTTAAGGGCTAAGTCAACTGTAGCGCCAGTAGGGTCTTCAGCCACCCAGCGGGTTGTGCCTACAACTACTGCTTCTGGTTGCCATGATAAGGCGTAAGCTTGAGCGATCGCACTCATCAACGCATAAACAGCCAACATTTGCGTCCCTCCAGCTAGCATCACACCACAACTACGGCTAGCAGCGATCGCCATCCCAGCTACCACCGCTTGCATCGGATCGCCTACAGCGGCGATCAGTTGTAAGGGGTTAACTGGGGGAGATAAGGGAGATGAGGTAGTATTTTCTCCCCCTGCTCCCCCATCTCCCCTCATCTTCTCCAGTCCAGCTTGCACTAGTGCCCACTTTTGCGCGTGGTTACAAACAGGGTGGCTACTGTTAACTTTTCCGGCAGCATCTATACCTAAACCAGTTAAGATTGCCAGGGCAGTTGTAGTACCTCCAACGACGCACTCACCGACAATCAGATACCCCTGTTGAATATTGGCAGCTAGGCGTTCTCCCCAAAGTAGCCCTTGTTCAAACAAGTGATGTACTGTTGTAATTTCCATCGCAGCACCTCCACTTAAACACTTAGCAGGAGCGCCACCCAAATCAATTACTGGCACAGCAGGAGTCTGGGGTAAACCAGCATTAAATAAATGAACTGGTATCTTTAGTGACTCAAATACAGCGCGAGAAATCAGCACAGGTGAAGCCCCAGCCGCCAATGGTGGTAGGGGATATTGGGCTTTATGTTCTGGGCCGTAATACAAAAACTCGGCATCAGCACAAGCTGTATATTTCCGATCCTCTGGAGTGCGACCAGCTGCTGAAATCCCTGGAATTAAACCAGTTTCAGTAAATCCTAAAATACAAGCAAATACAGGTAGACAACCACGATACCTTCGCAGCCATTGTTCACCTTGTTCTTTTTGGGTATAAATACTAATCATTTGGAAAGTTAGGAGTTAGGAGTTAGGAGTTAGGAGTTTAATTCACGCCATGTGCAAATTTTACTCAAACCTAACCCCCAGCCCTACAAGGGTTGAGGGAGAATTCAAAGCTCTATCCTTTTAGGATAGAGGTCAGAATATTAAGTTGCACATCGCGTTAATTCATAACTCCTAACTCCTAACTCCTCACTATCCCTCATAATCCATAAGAACTTGTACCCAGTGTGGTGGGCGGGGGATCGGGTTGCCCAGGCGGTCAAAAAGCAACCATGCTGCTAGGTGTACCACAAAAAGGTAGATAAAGTTGTTGAGTATAATTAAAGCGATCGCTCCCACTTGAATCAAAAATACACTGGGACTCGTCAACAAACTCAAGTTAAAAAATACCCACTCAATGAACTCAGTCACCTGGGTAATCACATAAATCCATAGGTCTTCACCCGACAAAACAGACAGCAACCACAGCCGAAAAAAGACTCCTAAAGTACCTAATAGCGTACCCAAAGTGATAGAAACAATCCAGGGAACACGACGACGATACCACGTAGCACCCAAAAGGACGCCCATGAACCCGTAGGGCATGACAAACAGTAAACTGCGGGCTGGCCCCATCAATACCGTCAGCAGTAACCCAGAGGTGAGTGCTGCCATCCATGCCGCACGTTTGCCCCAACGCAGATAAACTAGAGCGATCGGCACTGGAAAAAATATTCGCAAAACTGGGCCTAAAGGAAAGTAAAAATTAATAAACCAAATTAAGCTAGCGGTACTGGCTAAAAATGCCGTTTCCACCATCCTTAAGGGCGCATCAGCTTTGATTTGAGGAGGCATTAACTGCTGTTCTTTGTCTAACCAATGATTGTGGGGAGTTGGAGATTCAGGGGATGGATCTTTCTCCGGCTCATCTGGGAGAGAATCTAAAATACTCATATCTGACAAGTTTTTAACAGATCGCAAAAGTCCCCACCTTCTCTGCGTTCGTACAGGGTGTCGCAGACAGATGCTAACGCGAACAATTTACTCATAAGGTGGGGATTGTCAGGGGGTGATAATAATTGCATCGAATATTAATTTTTTAGTCAGCAAAAAATCAATATTCGAAGTATGATAGCGTTCGCGCAGCATCTCCAAGAGTTGCGCTAGCGAGTCAGACGCTCCTACGTCGCCAACGCAACGCTTACGAGCGTCGGAATCACCAATTTTTCGGGTATTATAGTTAGTGTCTTGACCATCAATGCCATAAGCGAAAACCAAGCGTGGAGGTATATGTTGCAAGAAAACCCTTCTCTGCGAGACGCTCCGCGTAGCTTGCTTCCCCGGAGGAGTACGACTTCGCTCAGGGTAAAAGATTTGGGTCTTGGGAACCAGGACTTCTGCCCTTGGAGGGAATGTCAGACTTTTTAGTACTACGGAGTCCTAGAGGCTATTCCCGATGAATTGGGAAGCCTCGTCTGTCTATAGGTTGAGGTAGTTCACACGATCATTCTTTCTAAGGCTGACAAATCTGGAATACAAATAGTGTCTTGATCCCGTTTAATCAAGCCTTTTTTTTCTAGCCTTGTCAATACTCGTGTCACCGTTTCCCGCGCCAGTCCGCTCAAACTACTCAATTCCCGATGAGGTAAATTGGGGATTTCGGTTCCGGTTTGCCCTTTTTTTCCCTGTCCTTCTGCCAAAAATAACAACGTATCTGCTACCCTTGATTGGCTATCAGATTCCCGCAACCGCAATCGGCGATTTACTTGCCGCAAACGTCGTGCCATTAGTTGCGCCAATCGAACTCCCGCCAAGGGTTCTATCTGAAGTAATTTGACAAAATCCTGAGCAGGCATACTACCAATTACCGTTGGGGCTAAGGTAATCACATCCGTGGATCGAGGTGCTTCATCTAGCGCCGCCATTTCACCAAACAATTCACCTTTGCCAATAATATTTAGCGTTACCTCTTTCCCTTCCAGATTGTAGGTGCGGATTTTTACCCATCCGTCCATAATAAAATACACAGAACCACCCCAGTCATTTTCCAGCAGAATCACCTGATTGGCTGGGTGAGTGCGGGTAACGAGATGGGTGAGGGCTGATTCCACAGCAGTTTCTGGCAACCCTTGAAAAAAGGGAGCGGAGGCGATCATCCAGGAATTAGCCTGTGCTTGCAAGCTATATCGATCTTCCATTACGACATCTTTAATTCAAGCTGCTATGTACACACAAAAAACAGGAGTGCCATTTGTAGCCTAAGCTATCATTGCACAGCTCCTTTTCAAAGAAAAAACTAAACTATGCTACATAAGAAAGCGACAAGAAGTTTTTCTAAATAATCTTTACCTATAAGTTTAAACGGGGTAAAAGTTTTGCAAAAAGTAGTTTATAGCCTGCGATTGTATTGCTTAGGGGCTAGCTGCACTGCAAACTTGATTAGTTATGAATATAGGCAAACAACATTAATGATACTAAAGGGAGTAAATTATTGCTCAGGTATTTTAGC
>CAXUOL010000280.1:0-8155 GCA_964252435.1 uncultured Nostoc sp. | reverse complement strand
CTACTCATGTCCCTACCCTCCTTCCTAGCGCGTCGTTCGTTCCACTATGGCTGGATCGTCGCGGGTTTAACATTCCTAGCCTTGCTGGTGGCAGCCGGAATTCGCTCTGCTCCCGGAGTTTTTATTGTGCCTCTCGAACAAGAGTTTGGCTGGAGTAGAGCAACTATATCTTTGGCAATCTCCATTAACTTAATACTCTACGGATTAATTGGCCCTTTTGCTGCCACAGTTATGGAGCGAATCGGCATTCGCCGGATGATGGTATTCTCACTTGCTGTCATTGCACTCGGTGTCGGTTTAACCACTTTAATGTCAGCTTCCTGGCAGCTAGTATTACTGTGGGGTGTAGTTGTCGGTTCTGGTAGCGGAGTTATTGCCCTGGTTTTGGCTGCTATTGTCGTCAATCGCTGGTTTTTGGAAAAGCGCGGTCTAGTTCTGGGCATCTTAACTGCTAGTACAGCCACGGGGCAACTAGTGTTTCTGCCGATGCTGGCCTCAATAGCCGATCGCTTTGGGTGGCGAACTGCGGCTCTTGCTCTGACTGGTGCAGCACTTCTTATTATTCCAGCGATCGCAGTCTTTATGCGCGATCGTCCGGCGGATGTCGGTTTGCGAGCCTTTGGCGACAACAGCGAAACTGTAGAAGTGTTACAGCCCAAAGTCAATTCCATCGCCTCCACTCTTAACGCCCTCTGGCTAGGAATGCGTAATCGAGACTTCTGGCTGTTATTTGGTAGCTTTTTTATCTGTGGTGCAAGCACAAATGGGTTAATTGGAACTCATCTAATTCCTGCTTGTATTGACCACGGTATCCCAGAAGTCAAGGCTGCTGGACTTTTGGCCATCATGGGACTATTCGATTTTTTTGGAACTACTATGTCCGGTTGGCTATCTGACCGCTGGAACAATCGCTACTTATTGTTTTGGTACTACGGACTGCGGGGTTTATCTTTGATTTTCTTGCCCTTCAGTTTCAACTTTTCCTTCTATGGACTTTCCATTTTCGCCGTCTTCTATGGACTTGATTGGATTGCTACCGTACCACCGACAGTACGTCTTGTTGCCAACGTCTTCGGTAAAGAAAATGTCGGCGTGATGTTCGGTTGGATTGTTGCAGGACACCAGGTTGGTGCAGCTACAGCAGCATTCGGAGCCGGAGTGTTGAGAACTTGGACAGGTAGTTATTTACAAGCGTTTATTTTATCAGGCGTTCTCTGTCTGATTGCCGCAGTTTGTGTACTGCAAATCGGTCAAACTCCCACTAAAAGTAATTATCTTGTAGAGAATAATTTCTAAAGTGTGCCTAAGTCCTCATAACTTGCTTGTTAAGCTTATCCGTGGTTTTATTAAAATACGGCATCTATATTAACTTATCGTAGTTTGTTGACGACTCAATACCTGAATTAACTTGTCAGCCACAAAGTAAATATAAAACTTTCCATGCCTATCCAAACTATTGGTATTTTAAGTCCGGGTGATATGGGACAAGCGATCGCAGCTGTTCTCAATCAACATGGATTGAGAACTATTGCCGCCCTAAACGATCGCAGCGAACGAACTCGGCAATTAGCAGCCGCAGCCAACATTCAAGATGTGGGTTCCCTCACACAATTGGTAATTGAATCTGATGTGGTGCTGTCAGTTCTAGTCCCCGCAGTAGCTACCCAAGCAGCGAAGCAAGTAGCTGAGGCGATCAGCAATGTGGGTAAATCCATTCTCTACGTTGACTGTAATGCGATCGCACCCCAAAAAGTTATAAATATCGGTCAACTCATTGAATCAGTTGGAGGAACATTCGTAGATGCGTCAATTATTGGCCCACCGCCGCGAGTTCCCAATCGCACCCGCATTTACACTTCAGGAAAACAAGCAAATCAACTCCTACAACTGCGAGATTATGGCTTAGATGTGCGGGTGATTGGTGATAAAATTGGTCAGGCTTCCGGGTTGAAGATGTCCTACGCCGCTCTGACAAAAGGACTTACAGCAATCGGCACAGAATTATTAATTGCAGCCCATCGTTTAGGTTTAGATAAAGAACTATGGGATGAAGTATCTAGTAGTCAAAAAGAACTTGCTAGCATCTTAACCCGTTCCATTCCATCAATGACACCGAAAGCCCATCGCTGGGTGGGAGAAATGGAAGAGATTGCAGAAACCTTTAAAGAGTTGGGTCTGACTGAGCGCATTTTTGACGGAGCAGCCGACGTTTACCGTTTGGTGAAAGACACCTCCTTGGGTAAGGAAACACCAGAAGAGTCTAATTGCGATCGCCCCTTGGATGAAATCATTACAATCCTCTCCAACGAAACAAGCTCGGACACTTCATCTTGAGTATTTTATCGATAAGGTAAAAAGCGAGAATCTATGACTCAAGAGCAATGGACTGCGGTTGATCGTTACTTTACCGATCTGCTGGTGCCGCCTGACTCCGTGCTGGATAAGGCGCTCCAGACTAGCGCCGCCGCCGGATTACCGCCGCACAATGTTTCACCAAACCAGGGCAAGCTGCTGTTGCTGTTGGCGCAAATCCAAAGAGCGCGAAGCATCCTGGAGATTGGTACGCTGGGCGGCTACAGTACAATCTGGCTAGCGCGGGCGTTACCCAGCGATGGACAGCTAATCACGCTGGAGGCAAATCCAAAGCACGCCGAAGTTGCTCGTGCCAATATCGCCCATGCTGGTCTGTCGGATATTGTTGACCTCCGGCTTGGACAAGCACTTTCTACACTGCCACAGATTGCCGCCGAGAATCATGCCCCATTTGACCTGATCTTCATCGACGCCGACAAGCCAAGCAATCCCGAATACTTTGCGTGGGCACTCAAACTTTCCCGTCGTGGTAGCCTAATCATCGCTGATAATGTCGTGCGTAACGGAGCAGTGATTGATGCTGCCAGCAACGATGCTAGCGTTCAGGGGGTGCGTCGCTTCAACGAACTGCTTGCTTCTGAGCCGCGCGTTAACGCCACGGCAATCCAGACCGTGGGCAGCAAAGGATACGACGGCTTTGCGATCGCGATCGTCATTGCCGACGGATAATCCGAATCAGTGGCTCAAAATCATCCTGCCCCCTCCCCCCTGACAAGGTTGAGTAATCTTCACTCTTTTAATCAGGTGATTTTCCCGATATAATGCAATGTATTATAACGCATTATCTAAGGCAAAGGTATGAGTACCACAAGTTTCAGGCTCGATGATGACCTTGAAGAGAAGCTTGAAGTGACCGCAACGAAACTGCAACGGACGAAAGGCTGGATAATTAACGACGCTCTACGGCAGTACATTGCACGGGAGGAGCAAAAACTTAGAATGCTCGAAGAAACACTTGAGGCGATCGCCGACATTGAAGCACAGAGGGTCGTTTCTGGCGATGAAGTTATGAAGTGGCTTGAAACCTGGGGAACCGCTGTCGAAGCTATTGCACCGAAGGTATGAAGCTTCAGTTCTCTTACAGTGCGGTGCAGGATTTAGTACGACTAAGAGAGTTCATTGCCCAAAACAATCCGCTGGCGGCAGAGCGAGTGTCGCTTAGACTTAGGCAGACCATAGGAAAACTTGTACTTTATCCAGACATAGGCCGTCCTGTCCCGGAACTTGAAAACGTACGTGAGCTGATCGCCGGAAACTACGTGGTTCGTTACCTCCGTGAGGAAGATACTATATTTGTCTTACGGGTATGGCACGGCAAGGAATTTCGTGATTTTTAAGTAGGCGCAGAAAATCCAAATAAATTAAGCGATTAGGTAAAAATTCAGAAGGCAGTCAACTAACTGCATTGTGCTATCTTAAGCGTATAACCAAATGTTAGCACAAATGAGAGATAAAAGGTTAGTTGTGCGAGTAACAGAATATGAATTGTTGCAACTGCAACAAGAAGCCGATAAAAGAGGAGTGTCAAATTCTGATGTAGTTAGGGCATGGATTGCACAACTGCCTAAGCCCAAATTGAAGAAGAATTCAGAATAGCTGAATTCAGGAGCAAAGCCGGAGCCGGAGCGTCTTTGGTCAGAATAAATCAGTGGGGAATTATGACCCCTACTGTCTTATTGACCACGCTTATCAGAAATATGCGTGGGGGTACAAAAACGCGAGTTACTTGGATGAATCATGCATTTTTTGCGTTATTAGTAATCAATAGACTAGGGAATGGAACATAGCGCATGGGGCATGAATGGAAATAATTACCAATGCCCAATGCCCAATGACGGCAGTTGCTCCACTTGGGGAGACCCCAAGACCGCACTGCCTCCCCAATGCCCAATGCCCAATACCCAATAATCATGGCTCGTACCCCTACACTAAATTTTGATCGCGGCACATTAATTTTGCATCCACCACCACACGGTAAAGGTTGGATGGACTATGCTACGTGGGATGATAGAGTTGAAAAATTCCGCATTCCAGCAATTAGATACCGATCGCTAGTGGAAGCACTACAAGCGGAAGATGTGAATTTTATCGATGAGGCAAAGGAATTTTATCCTATAGATTTGGTTCCTACCCTCGAAATGGAACCCTATCCCCACCAAACTGAGGCGCTAGCGGCTTGGAAACTGGCAGGTAGACAAGGAGTCGTTGTGCTTCCCACAGCGGCGGGAAAGACTTATTTGGCGCAAATGGCGATGCAGTCAACGCCGCGCACGACGCTGATTGTAGTCCCAACTTTGGATTTGATGCATCAGTGGTATGCACATTTAGTTGCGGCTTTCCCCGATGCTGAGGTGGGATTGCTGGGGGGTGGTTCGCGGGATAGAACAGCTATCTTAGTTGCAACTTATGATAGTGCTGCAATTCATGCTGAAGCGATAGGAAATCAATATGGTTTGATTGTTTTTGATGAATGTCATCATTTACCGACAGATTTTAATCGGGTAATTGCTGAATATGCGATCGCACCCTATCGCCTGGGACTCTCCGCAACACCGGAACGCACCGATGGTAAACACGCTGACTTAAATATCCTCATTGGTCAAGAAGTATATCGCAAACGTGCTGAAGATTTGGCAGGGAAGGCGTTAGCAGAACATGAAATTGTCCAAATTAAGGTAAAGTTATCGCAACTTGAGCGAGAAAGATACAATCAACTGATTCAAACTCGCAATGACTTTTTGAAGCAATCAAAGATTTCTTTGGGGAGTCTACAAGGTTGGCAAATGTTCGTGCAAATGAGTGCGCGATCGCAATCTGGACGTAGGGCGATGTTAGCGCATCGAGAAGCGAAAGATATCGCTTTAGGTACTGATGGTAAGTTGCGAATTCTAATTGATTTATTGGCAGAACATTATCCGGCAAGAATTTTAATTTTTACTGCTGATAATGCAACGGTTTATCGCATTTCTCAAGAGTTGCTAATTCCGGCAATTACTCATCAAACTCCTGTGAAGGAACGGCATGAGATATTAACAAAGTTTCGAGAGGGTAAATATAATACTTTGGTTGCTTCTCATGTGTTGAATGAAGGGGTTGATGTACCTGCGGCTTCTGTGGCGATTATTTTATCGGGAACGGGTTCGGCTAGAGAGTATACTCAGCGATTGGGAAGGATTTTACGGAAGGGGAATATTGAGAATAAGCAGGCGATTTTGTATGAGGTGGTGGCGGAGGATACGAGTGAGGAGGGGACTTCGGCTAGGCGGAGAGGGGAGAGGAATAACGAACCGCAAAGGCGCAAAGAACACGAAGGAAAGAAAGAGAAGGAAGGGAAGTTACAGGTTGTGTATGGGAGTGGGAAGGAAAGGAGTTTGAAGGCTGCGGAACAGTTAGAGATTAATTATTCAATCCAAAATCGTTCGACTGAGCGAAGTCGTACCCCTCCGGGGAAGCAAGCTACGCGTAGCGTTCCGCAGGAAAGTCCAAAATCTAAAATCCAAAATTCAGCAGATGTTACCGACAGATTTACTGATGCATCGCCAAAACGGGGAGGAGATCATTCCGAAGAGACTGAAGATTGATCGGGAAACTTCGGAGTTGGCGATTGAGTTAATTAATTATTTTCAATCAGCAGTGGGGAAGACTCAAGGTGTGCTTGAGCGACAATTGACTGATTTTGAAGGAGATTCTACAGATTATCGGGTGAAGCGAGGGTTAGCTTATATTCTCAAAAGCAGTTTTTGTACTTTTGAGGTGGTTAGTCCTCTGGAACCACAGATGTTAAGAGAACGGGTGTTTTCTTTGGCTGCAAAATCAGTTTCTAGTCGAGAATCTACACAAGTTACTCTGAGTAAAATTGCTGATGAGTTAAGTCAAGAACTTGAACGGGAAGTTTTATTAGAACAAGTTCGTAATGGACTATATGCTGATTTATCTGAAAATAAGATTTTGACTGTTTTTGATGCACCAACAGCGCCAGATTTGTTAAATCGATATAACTTGTCTCAGGTGCAGGGTGTGTTTTATAAAGCCAGTCAACTGGTGTTAAATGCTCATCGAAATGTTCCGGGTGAATATAAGCTGTTATTTCGCTATCTGAAGTTGTTTCAATTGATGGCTTATATTGAAGGTGATGCTGACCACGGGTTTACAATTACCATTGATGGACCGACGAGTTTGTTTAATCCTAGTACGCGATATGGGTTAGCGATCGCTAAACTTATTCCGGCTTTACTTCACGTTACTAAATGGAGTCTTTCTTCGATTCTCCAAACTCGTGACGCTTATACAAATACTTGGAAAACTGGACGTTTTACTCTCAATTCTGAATGTGGTTTAGTATCCCATTATCCACCAGGTAAGCCCTACGATAGTATGCTAGAAGCATCTTTTGCTGATAAATGGGATGCGTTAAAAAGTGGTTGGGCGTTAGAACGAGAAGTTGATTTGATACCGATTCCTGGTAGTGTAATGATTCCCGATTTTCGCTTAGTTCATGCTGATGGACGCACTTTCTTATTAGAAATTGTTGGTTATTGGCGACCAGAATATTTACAAAAGAAGTTTTCTCAGGTGCGACGGGCTGGACGTGACGACTTAATTTTGGCAATTTCCGAGCGACTTAATTTAGAAAAGGCGGGAGTAAAATTAAATGATGTCCCCGCCAGAATTGTTTGGTTTAAAGATAAGTTATTGCCAAAAGCTGTGTTAGCTGTAATGGATTGATTAAGGAGAAATAAGATGAAAAGTATAGAAACAATTGCCACAGTTACCAAAGATGGTAAAATTACAGCACAGTTACCATTGGATATTCCAGAGGGTAAGCATCAGGTGGTAATAGTAATTGATGAAAAGCCTTTGAGTGAGGAAGCAGAGAGGAAAGAAAAGCGTCCTCCTCTAAACTTTCCTGTACATAATTATGGCCCTTGGCCTGAAAATCTTTCTTTAAGACGTGAGGATATGTATGGTGATTGGGGGCGGTGATCCTATTTTTCTAGACACAAATATCCTGGTGTACGCTAGTCAGATTCAGTCTCCATTTCACCAAGCTGCTATGGAGGCTATCCAAGGTTTTTATGATACAGGGGTTGAGTTATGGATTAGCCGACAAGTGTTGCGGGAATATTTGGCTACGCTTACCCGTCTGCAACAACTTGCCAACCCACTACCCATTGCAATAGTAATTCAGGATCTCCGCTATTTCTATAACCGCTTTCGGGTGGCTGAAGATAATTCTCAGGTGACAGAAAGGTTACTGACACTCATGAAGGAAATTCCTAGCGGTGGTAAGCAAGTTCATGATGCAAATATTGTTGCTACGATGCTAGTTTATGGTATTCCTCAGTTACTCACTCACAACACAAGTGATTTTGCAAGATTTTCGGGATTAATTACTGTGTTGCCATTACAACTTTAGATTGCTTGTTGTTACTACTGGTGAAAATTTACTTCACGTTACAAAATACAGCCTTTCGGTAATTGTAGAATTCTACTAATTAATCCCAAACACTTCTGCGTTCCCAAAACTGGGCGACTCTTTTTTCCCATTGCTCCCAATAATCTTTGATAACTGCTGATTCAAACCAAAATACCTCAGCTGGCATTTCTGGAATCGCTACTACCAACAAAGCGTGCTTTAGCTGAATGCCATAATCTTGATAATACTCATTAGCTGCTCCTATGTATGCCGTAAGTTGTAGTGGATGTTCATATAAATGCTCAATTGAGCCTTTGGGTTTGTCTGCTGTTTTCCACTCGCAAATACAGGGAATACCTTGATAGC